>DYHK01000044.1 GCA_020724205.1 Candidatus Aenigmatarchaeum sp.
ATAGCCAAGATGTTGAGTACAAGTTCTTTGTTTCTGATAAGCTTAATAATGCTACATCTAAAGAAGTTGGAATTTCTGTTGACACAGATGTACCTTCTATAACTATTAACTCTCCAAGTAATATTGAATATAATAATGATAAAATTCCAATAAACCTAAGTGTTAGTGAGATTGTTAAGGTTGACTACTCTTACAACGGAGGAGATTGGAGAAAGCTATGTATAAACTGCAAAGAGTATGGAAATACTAATGTAAGAGAAAAGAGATTCTTGAGGGGAGAACATGAGGTTATTTTCAGAGCTATTGACTCTGCAGGAAATTCTGTTTATGCAAATACTACCATCTTTGTTAATTAATTTTTACTTTATTTCGGTGGTAATATATATTTAAATATATTACAAACTATTATAATAAGAATGAAAGAGGTTAAATCTTCTTTAGTTTCATCATTTCTAATAATTTTTTCTATCTTATTTCTATCTCTCGGAGTTTTTGTGGGTGCTCAGGAAAGATTTATGCAAGTTGAAGCTAATATCCTTGCTGGAGAAGATAGTAATGAAATAATAAATATTGAATTTCCTGAAGAGATCTCTTTTGGAGATGTTATTAATGGAGAAAAATCTGATGAATTAAAAATTTATGTAAATAATACTGGAAATATTAAAATAAAGGTAACTCCACAGTTAGTTAATCCTGATGATGAAATATTTACTAATTTAAAATTAAGAAAATTTAAGTCTGGTAATCAATCAGTATATTCTCCTATCGGAGAATTTAGCTTTAATATCTCTGCTCCTTCAGGAAATGATGAATTTAAGGCTGAGTATTTTTATATGCTTCTTGATCTTACTGATGCTGACCTTGATATTGAAGATGATTTAATTGGAGAAAAAGCAGATATTAAATTTATTGCATTATCTGCAGAATGAAATTATATACAGGAATTGTGATATTATTTGGAATCTTATTATTTCTTTTACCTATCTTATTCATCTCCTTTGTTAGTGGTGCGGAAATAGGGATAACTCCTGCAAGTATTGAGCTAAGAGCTGATCCAAATGTGCAAACATGCAGAGAATTAACACTGCTTAGTAATCTTCTTCAAATAGTTGATGGTGAGGATAAGTGGTCTGATAGTGGAGAGGGTGTTAAAAATCTAAATTCATATAATAAAAAGGCTTCTGAGTATTATATCAATGTAACTTACCCGAAAGAGGTTGTATTTAATGGAAAGGAAAGAATTAAGGTATGTATGACTGGAAGGTATCCTGGAGTATATCATGGGGCTATTATATATAGTATAAGAGAGGGTGGAGCAGGAGTTGGAACCTGGATAACCTTCACAGTACCTGGTGTGAATGATAATATAATCTCTCTGGAAAGAAGTGAGGAAAATAAAACGCTTATTAATTTAATATCTGGGAATATAATATCCAATACTGAAAGTAAGGAACCTCTCCCATTCCTCTTACTAACCCTTCTTCTTATTATCATCCTGATATACCTCTATAAAAGATATAAAAGGCTACAACAAGATATTTAAATCAATGTTGTTAAGTGTTTTTATGAGAAAGGTTTTACTTATACTGGCTATAATCTTAACAATATCTATACTTATCCTTTTTTCTATTATTTTTCCAAAAATCAATGTATTTGCTGGAAAGAGTGTTGGAAAGGCTGTATCAGGAAGTCAAGATCCTGGAATGATTGTAAGTAATGAAAATATCGAAAGATTTCTCTCATCACAGGAAGTTATAAAAGAACTTCCAAAGAATAGTGCAATTACTCTTAGATTTTATAACTTTAATAGTGGGGAAAGAGAGTGGGAAGAGAGTTATCTTATTAAGAAAGGAAGTGTTGAAAGAATAACTTACAACTCAAATATAGAAAAAGATATTGAAATAATTATGCATTCAAGATACATTTCTGAGATGGGAAAGGGATTATGTCCAACAATACAAAAAGCCAATAAGAACGGCGATCTTGGATATGAGTCTTATATAGGCGAGGCAGAATTCTTGATCAAATACGGAAGCATGTTAAACTATAAAGATTGTTTTAAGTAACAAGCGTCAATAGTAGATTTTAATTTAAAATTATTGTAAGTTAATAATACAGCTCTATAAACCCTTACTACTATTAATTAAGATGATGTTTTCCTGAATCCCCTATATATGCTTCAAGATTTGGTCTTATAATATGATGTTGGATAGCCTCTATATAAAGCCGGAGTGAACATCCCTTTTTTAAATAATTATATTCTTGATAATCCAATACTATTTTATCTTTAGATATTTGCATCTTAACATTTAAACCTTTTTTAGATACTGTAATTTCATATATTGTTTTAAACTCTCCTTTTAAAAATGAACCAAATGCCGTTGCTGTCTCTCCTCCATTCTCAAGATTTGATCCAAAACTATGAAGATTAAAACCTAAATCATAAAATAAATCATCAATTATTGAAGCTAATCTACCTATTTTACCTCTATCCATATTAAATAATTAATAAAGAGAACTTTTTGTTTTTAAGTATTTATATAAAGATTAAGTGTTAATTTTTAACTTGTTTTAAGTAGTGATATATATTTATATAAGTCTCTTTGTTTTAATTGAAATGAAAAGAGGTGCCAGCTTGGCTGTGATAACAGCTATAGCCTTAACAGTCTTATCAATATTTTTAATTTCTGCACAGAGTTTTTCTAATGATGATAAGATTCCTAGAATATCAAAGATATTTCCGAATAACAAGGATTCTACAAACGGAAGTGATTTTAAAATAAGGTACACAGAGGATAACATGAAGAGAGTAATGATTACTTTTGATGGAGTCAGCTTTAATAAGACTGGCTGCCCAAGCGGGAGAAATGTTGAGTGTATAATTCCTATAAACATCTCTGAGTATAATGGGGAGTTAATAAAATACTTCTTTACAGTTGAGGATGAAGCAGGAAATAAGGGGTATTCTAAGAAGAAGGAGGTTTTTGTTGACACTAAAAGACCTAATATAACTAGCTTTGACCTTGATACTCAGAACCAGAAGGTAAGAATAACTGTTGGATTTGAAGAGGATAATTTGAAGATTGTTGAGTATATGGATAATAGTGATTCAAGATCCAGATGGAAAAGACTGTGCAATCATGATGAAAATGGGTTCTGCTTTAAGAGGGTGACTTTCAGAGGAAATGCCCCAGATATAACTGTTAGGGTAACTGATGATGCTGGAAATTTTGATATTTTGAGAAGAGGAAGTACAAGTGATGCCGGATTAGTAAGTGTTAGTGGAGAGATTGGAAGCGCTGTTGTGTAAGCAGAATAGGAAGAATGAGTCTACTAATCATAACAAGTGAGAGATTATCTATTAAAAATAATTTTAACTAACCCATTAAGAATTTCCTTGAGGAAATTTTTCCATTTATCAACTTTACATTATAATCTAGGGATTTTACATATATTACATTAAATATTTTGTTAATTGATGTAAAAACAAGAAATAATCTATTTATTAAAAAGTTCAATTTTAAATTAAATCAAATAAAAAATTAAAAAAGAAATATTTATAAAGGGTAGGAAATTATATATGTTAAATCATATGCGATTAAAAGTATATGATTAAAAGGGTGTGTTAAAAACATAAAAAGAGATGGTTGACAAAAAATTAGTGTTTGGGTTATTTTTAGTAGCTTCTATAAGCCTTGTATTAATGATGAGTACTTCTTTTGCAGCAATCAAAATGGTTGCTCCTGCAAATTATTCAAATAATACTAAGACAAATATACTGTTTAATGTAAGTTATATAAATGCTACAGATATAACAACTCCAAGAAATGTTACAATACTAGCTAGTCCAAATAATAATGGAACCTGGCTTACAATTGGAACCTCTTCTACAAACGGGTGTACTGTATCTGCTAATGCTTGCTGGTTCACACTAAATTTCAGTAGTATTCCTGATGGGAACTACTCGCTAAATGCTACATTTTACAACGGAACTGCTGGTGCAACAATAAGTATTGATTCTCCTGTAAATCTATCCACTTCTGTTATATTTGATGCAAATGCTCCTGGAAGTGTTAATTTCACAAGCCCTTTATCAGGACAGAATAAATCTTCTACTTTCACTATTAACTTATCAATAGCAGACACTGCCTCAAGCATTAGATCTGTGTTTATAAATATAACAAACTCTACAAGTGGAACTCAAAATTTTACTGGATTTGCAACTCGCGAGAGTAATTCAGTTTGGAGTCTAAGTTTTAATCCTGCAACTGTCCTTGATCAAGAGTATAATATTACTTTAGTTGTAAATGATACATTAAATCAGCAGAATACTACAGCAGTTGCTTCTAAGTTAAGATTTGATCAAAGTGCGCCTAGCGCATCTTTCAGCTGTACACCAACTACTGCAAGTACTTCTGAAACTATTTCATGTAGCTGTTCTGGAAGCGATACTCTTACAAGCATAGGCTCTACAACATATACTGCAAATCCATCTACAGCGGAAACTGGAACATTCACAACTTCTTGTACAGTAGAAAATACAGCAGGACTATCTACAGTTTCACAGATTACTTATACTGTTAATCAGCCTCCAGCAGCAGGATCAGGAGGTTCTGGCGGAGGAGGTGGCGGAGCAGGAGGAAGTAGCAGTGAGAAAAAAACATCAAACACATTTACAAGCGTAAGTCAAGGATCTGCAGCTGTTGCAAAGTATACTGATAAGGATTATGGATTAAAGGAAATAACAATTAATGTAAACAACCCTGCGCAAAATGTAAAGGTAACTGTAACAAAATATGCTGGGAAGCCTGCTGAAGTAACAGTTGAAAAGACAGGAAAGGTGTATAAGTATCTTCAGATAAATGTTGATAATATTGCTGGTAAGCTTAGTAATGCTGTTGTAAGAATACAAGTTGAGAAATCATGGGTTGCTGGAAATGGGCTAACAAAAGAAAATGTTGCTTTACATAAGTTTGTAAATGGAAAGTGGGAAGAACAGACAACAACATTTTCAGGAGAAGACGCTACAAATTATTACTATGACACTACTCTAACCTCATTCAGCTACTTTAGTATAGCTTAAAAGCAGAGCTCAATAGAAGAGGGACAGGGTACTACTGAAGAACCAACAACAGGCGAGGAAACACAAGATAGTAGTAAGATAAATAAGACAGTCTTATGGGTAGCTATAATTATTATACTAATTGCCTTGATAGCCTTAGTAGTCTATTACATCAGCATGAATAGAAGCAAGAGCAAGAAGTTCTACGGAAGATAA
>DYHK01000045.1 GCA_020724205.1 Candidatus Aenigmatarchaeum sp.
ATATCGATGAATGCAAATATTTCCGTTAAAGCTTTATCAAATTCTAAGTTATTTAGATGAGATTCTATTTTTTTGAGATTCAGTTTTTTTATTAGTTTACTTGTGTTATTTGGTTTTTTAATTCCTTGAGTTTCTGCAAGGGCTGAGACTCTTGATACTAGATTTCCAAGCTTATTTGCAAGTTCGGAGTTGTTGCGTTCTATAAGTGCCTCTTCTGAGAAGTCTCCATCTTCTCCAAAAGGAGTTTCTTTGAATAAGAAGTATCTAGCTGAATCAACTCCTGCTATTGAAATTAACTCGTCAACATTTATTACTTTTCCTCTTGACTTTGATATTTTCTCTTTATTAAATGTCCACCATCCGTGAGCAAATATTTTTTTTGGAGGTTTAATTCCTAGTGACAAGAGCATTGCTGGCCATATAACTGCGTGAAACCAGAGAATATCTTTTCCTACTAGATGAATATCAGCTGGCCAGAATTTTTCTTTTCCTTTTTCTCTTGTTGCAGAATAATAGTTTTCAAGTGCATCATACCAGACATAAACCACATGTGTCTTATCAAAAGGAAGTTTTATTCCCCATCCATAGTCTTTTCTTGAGATGCTTAGATCTTTAAGGCCCCCTTTTACACGATTTATTATTTCCTGCCTTTTGCTTTCTGGCTGAATAAATTCTGGATTCTTCTTGTATAAGTCTAGTAATTGTTTTTGATATTTTGAAAGCTTGAAAAAATACGTTTCTTCTTTCATTAGCTCTGCTTTTGTTTTATGTATAGGACACTCTCCATTTACTAGGTCTTTTTCTGTATAGTACGCCTCACAACCTGTACAATAAAATCCTTCGTAGTGTCCTTTGTAAATATCTCCTTTCTTGTATGTTTTTTCGAGTATTTTTGTAACCTCTGAAATATGATCTTTATCAGTTGTTCTTATGAATCTTGAGTAGTCTATGTTTAAATTTTTCCAGGCTTTTTTAAAATCAAGAGAGAGTTTATCTACGAATTGTTTTATAGGAGTATTTGTTTTTTCAGCTGCCTGAAATACTTTTTTTGCATTTTCATCTGTTCCTGTTAGAAAAAAAACTTCTTTTTCTTGAATTTTATTCCAGCGAGAGATTATATCTGCCGCTATGGTTGTGTATGCATGACCAATATGTGGTATGTCATTTGGATAGTATATTGGTGTTGTTACGTAGAATGTTTTTTTTGCCATTGTAAAAATACTAAAAATTGCTTATTAATAAATTTACTCTATTACCTTATAATTATATGAGGCTAGATACACAAATTTTTTAAAGTGTTTTTGAGTGAGATTTATATGTTTACTAGACGATGTGACAATTGTAATAGAAGAGTAAAGAAGGCGTTTGAATTCTGTCCTAGTTGTGGCTTTGATCTTAAGAAAAAGGCTGAAAAAGAAGATTATGGCTTTCTTGGAAAAGAAGACTTGAAGGACGAGTTTAGCAATATGCCTTTAGGATTTAGATTGTTAGTCAAACCACTAATTAATGAGCTGAATAAACAGATGGCTGAGCTTGATAAAGAGATAAAGAAAAATAATTCTAAAACAGGAACTAATAAGAATTTTTCAAGTTTTACAATAAAAATTAACTCTCTTGAAAATGGAAAGCCTATGAAGATAGTTTCTTATAATAATGGGATTGGTCCTGGGATGAAGTTAGTTAAAAAAACTGAGGATAATAAAAAGCCAAAGGTTGCTATGAAGCTTCCAAAGTTAACGTCGGAGATATTATCTAAGATTAAAAACTGGCCTAGAGTTGAACCAATCACAGAAGTTAGAAGACTTTCAGATAGTGTAGTTTATGAATTATCTGTTCCTGGAGTAAAAAAAATAGAAGATGTTAATATTGCTAATTTTGAGAATGTTATAGAAGTGAAATCTGTTGGAGATAAAGAGGTTTTTGTTAAGGATATTAAGGTAAGTTATCCTCTTATTAATTATTACGTTGAGAATGAGAAGCTAATTCTTGAGTTTGGGGTTGGGTAGAATAATTATAAATGAGCCTGCACGGATTTGAACCGTGGACCCCTGCCTTATCAGAGCAGTGCTCTACCTGGCTGAGCTACAGGCTCATCTGTATTTGAGAACAAATACTTCGTTTATAAGTTTTGTGACTTGGTAAGGCTAAAGTTTATAAGTAGATATTATTGAGAATTCTATGGCAAATTATGAACCTTTAATCAGGAGCTGGGGATTTGAACCAATCGAGAAGCTTAGCGATGATAGTAATACTTCTTATGTTTATAGATGTAGCTCCCCGAAAAAGGAAAGTTTTGTTGTAAAACTTCCTGAAAATTATCTTGATTCTGATGGGAAATTTTGTATACGAAGAGAGAAGGATATATTATCTAGAGTTAGTGATTTTGATTTTGTTCCTAAGTTACTTGGATTTATTGATAATAAAAGCACATATACTAATGGTTTAGACTTTGGAAGTGATGTTAATTTTCAAGGAGTTTTAGCTTTATTTAAAGAGTATGTTTTTGGAAGACCTCTTGAGAGAGAAGAGAAAGTTTGTGGATTTGGGAATCAGAGTAATCTAATTTCTTTAGTGTTACGACTTCATGATCTGGGGTTTGTAGGAATTGACCTTAACAACAGTAATTTTATTATGGATGACTCTGGGAAGGTTTGGATTGTGGATTTGGGAGGAGTATATAGACATGGAGATTACAGACCTGATAATGTTATAAGACATGTTGATATGAAAACATTTGATAGATTAAAAAGTCAAGATTTTAAGAGGATTGAGGAATTATGTTTTTAGGTTTGTAGCAAACTTTAAAAAGCGATTTTTGATAGCATAATTAGTAAATCTACTAGTGTTAAAATGACAAAGGGAATGTATCATCATATAAGAGAAGCTTGGAAGAAGCCTGACATGAAGGTTCTTAGAGAGAGAATGATTGAGTGGAGAGAGAGCGATAGTATTGTTAAGGTTGATAATCCTTTAAGATTAGATAGGGCAAGATCTCTTGGATATAAGGCAAAGAATGGTTTTGTTATGGTAAGAGTAAGAATAAAAAGAGGAGGAAGAGCAAGACCTAGACCTAGAAAAGGAAGACACAGCGGAAGAAAATTAACTGTTAAGAAGATATTAGCTATGAATTATCAAGGTGTTGCAGAACAGAGAGCTGCTAGAAAATTCAGAAATTTAGAAGTTCTTAATTCTTATAATATTGGAAAGGATGGACAGAATTATTTTTATGAGGTTATTATGGTAGACCCTGATAAACCTGAAATAAAGTCTGATAAGAATTTAAAGTGGATAACTAAGGATGTTAATAGAAATAGGGCTTTTAGAGGATTAACTTCTGCAGGACATAAGTCTAGAGGATTGAGATAGTAAAAACCTCCTCCGGGTTTTTACGAATCCAGAAACCATTATTTAATAGGACTAAAATCTGTAAGTTATACTTTAACTTTTCTTATCTCAAATTTTAAATATTCTCTTTAGTTTAGTATTATATGAGATATTCTGAATTATGCGAGGTATATGAAAAACTTGCAGGGACTACAAAGAGATTAGAGAAGATTGAGATTCTTTCTGAGTTTTTGAAAAAGGTAAGTGTTGAGGAAAAGGAGGTTCTTTACTTATTATTAGGAAGAGTTTTTCCTGATTATTATGAGAAGAAGATTGGAATAAGTGATAGGACTATTATTAAGGCAATTGCAAAATCTTGTGGAATTAGTGAGGAAAAAATTATTGGCTTGTGGAAAAAGATTGGTGATTTGGGAGATGTTGCCTTTGAGTTGATGAGTGATAAAAGACAGGCTAGCTTATTTAGTAGACATCTAACAATTGATAGAATTGTAAGAGATGTTACTCATTTGACAGATCTTGAGGGGAAGGGAACTGTTGGAAATAAGATTGATGTTATAGTTGGAATTTTTAATGATTCAACTCCTGTTGAAGCAAGATATATTGTTAGGTTATTGCTAGAAGATTTAAGAATTGGAATTCAGATAAGCACTGTAAGAGAGGCAATTTCAGCTTCTTTATTTGGAGGAGATAAAGAGGCTTCTGAAAAAATACAGAGGGCTTATGATTCTAATCCAGATATTGCTTTTATTTTTGAGATAGCTAAAAAAGGACTTTCACAATTAGATAAGGTTTCAATATCTACTGGAAAGCCATTAAAGGCAATGCTTGCACAAAAAGTAGATTCTATATCTGAAGGATTTGAGGTTGTTGGAAAACCAGCTGCATTTGAGTATAAGTATGATGGATTTAGAGTTATAATAAGTAAGGATAAAGATGAAATTAATTTATTTACAAGAAGATTGGATAATGTAACTAAACAATTTCCAGATGTTGTTGAGTTTGTTAGAAAATATGTAAGAGGAGAGAGTTTTATTCTTGATGCGGAAGTTGTAGGATATGATAAGAAGACTAAGAAGTATGTTCCATTTCAGATTATAAGCCAGAGAATAAAGAGAAAGTATGAGATTGAGAAAATGGTAGAAGAATTTCCTGTTGAGGTAAATGCTTTTGATGTTTTGAATTATGATGGAGAGAGTTTAATTAACAAACCATTTATTGAGAGAACTAAATTACTGAGGAAGATTGTGAAGTCTGAGAGGTTTAAACTTGTTTGTGCTAAGCAAATAATTACTGATAGTGAAAAAGAGGCACAGAAATTTTTTGATGAGGCTCTTGAGCATAATGAAGAGGGTTTAATGACTAAAAATCTTCAGGGGATTTACAAACCTGGATCTAGGGTAGGTTATATGGTTAAACTTAAACCTGAACATAGAGATTTTGATCTTGTAATTGTTGGAGCTGAGCATGGAAATGGAAAGAGGTCCAAGTGGTTGAGTAGTTTTATTGTTGCTTGTAAAGACACTGAGGGTAATTTATTAGAGGTTGGAATGGTTTCTTCTGGTTTAAAAGAGAAAAAGGAAGAGGGAATAACTTATGAAGATATGACTAAATTATTGAAGCCATTGATCATTAGTAGTGAAGAGAAGACAGTGAGAGTTAAACCTAAAATTGTTATTGCAGTTACATATCAAGAGATTCAGAAGTCTCCAACTTATTCTTCTGGATATGCTTTAAGGTTCCCAAGATTTACTGCTTTACGCGAGGATAA
>DYHK01000046.1 GCA_020724205.1 Candidatus Aenigmatarchaeum sp.
CCCTTGAATTAGCAATTCTCGTTTCTTTTATTATAGGACCAGTTGTTCTCTCTCCATGTTTAAGTAAATATATGTAAATCTTAGCCTCATTTCTTGAGAGTCCAAGTTTTTCAAGTTGTTCTATCATAAAAAATCCAATTCAGATCTCTATATAAATCTTTCTCCCATAAAGGAGAAATAAGATATAAAAAAGTGCTTGAAACTAATTTATTATAAATAATTTCAATTAAAAATACGAAAGGAAATAAAATGAATAGAAAACAAATAAGAGAAGCAGTTCGAGGAAGTATTCAGTTTAAGATAAAATCTTTTCTAGGGTTAGTTCCAACAGAAAAAGATTATACTTTTACTAAGTACTATGCAAAAGCTTGGATGACTAAGCCAAGGCTTAGTAGTGAAGAACAAATACTATATCTTACTTCTAAAGCTATTTTTTTCGCTCAAAAAGGAGATTTTTATAATTCTTACCAATATTTTAGAATGGCATATCTGGATTCTGTTGAAGATGTTGAACGTGAATCTTGTCAAAATAAAATTTGGCAAAACCTCACTGAAAGGGAAAGAAGCAACATTAGACTTAAATCTTATTCTAGAGCATCAGATGAAGCAGAAAGTGAAAGAGAATATGTAGATAATCAAAAAGAAATTATGGATAGAAGTTATAGTTTATCTAATGGTAGCACAAAACCAGAATATAACTTTCCATTATTAAAGAGGCTTAGAAGTGGACTAAAATATTGGCAAAGACAGCAACTACTCCATCCAAAAAGAGATTGTCCAGATATTTCTATCAAAGAAATAAGGAGATTTAGAGAAAAGTTAGATCAAATTTTAAATAACTAAGAAATATTTCAAAAAGATAAAAGAAGTATAATAAATTACTCACTCAAGCTCATAATAGCTTCAGCAATATCTCCATCAGAATCCTCTAAAGCCTTTCTAGCATCCTCTTCTGAAGCGCCAGTCTTTTCCATAACCATACTAACATCATCTGCACTTACTCCCTTTTCCTCCACTCTCTCATCTCCAGAAATCTGCCAAGAAGCATTTCCCTGCATATTAACTTTAACAACACTTGGATTCTCTATAATAATATTCTCACTCTCAGTCTCAATAATAACTCTTAGAGCATCAATTTCCTCTTGTTTAATACCAAGCTGCTTCATCATAGCCTGCATTTTTTTAGGATCTAAATTCATCATTTTATTCTTAAAATTATGTTATATATAAAGATTTGTAAATATAAAATTTAATAATCTCAACAAGCTGTGTATTATCTAATAAAAAACATATGTTAACTCACCAATAGAATTTTCATAGAGAAAATTTTCCATTTATCAACTTTACATCATAATGCTAATCAATTTACTGCTACCACTTAACTTATGGGTTTTAGTTATATTTACATACTATTCCTCAAAAATAATTATTATTACCTTACCTACGGATTTTATACACAGTTCATTACTTATTAACTAGACTCCAAGAGGGAAAAGAAATTCTAAAGCAAGAACACCTATTGCTAATAAAATAACAAATACAATAACATACTCTGGCTTAAACTTAAACTTACTATCATATTCTTCATTATATCTCATCAGCCCGCCGAAAAGTCCAGGCATCTGAATTCCACTATCTTTGCTCATAAATATTCTAAAAAACCTTACTTTAAAAAACTTCCGAAGTATTTTTAATCTTGGTTTTTTTCTATACTCCATGCCTGAAATAGATATTAAAGAAATGGAGAAAAAACTCCGAGACTTATGGGAAAGGGAAGGAATTTACAGATTTGACAGGAAATCTAAACAGAAAATCTACTCAATAGATACTCCTCCTCCAACAGTTTCTGGAAAAATGCATATAGGTCACGCCTTCTCATACTCTCAGCAAGACTTCATAGCCAGATACAAGAGAATGGCAGGCTTCAACGTCTTCTACCCTTTTGGAACAGATGATAATGGTCTACCAACAGAAAAACTTATTGAAAAGACAAAAAATGTTAAAAGCAAATCAATGTCTCGTGAGGAATTTATCTCTCTATGTTTGAAAACACTTAAAGAAATAACTCCCGAATTTATTCAAGACTGGAAAAACCTAGGAGTCTCTTGTGATTACTCAATATACTACTCAACTATTGATAAAAACACTCAAAGACTATCACAAAAATACTTCCTTCATCTTTACAAAAAAGGAAAAATATACAAAAAAGAATTTCCGACAATCTGGGATACAGAATTTCAAACTCCTGTAGCTCAGGCTGAATTAGAAGATAAAACTCAAGATACACTATTCACAACACTTAAATTCAAGGTAAAAGAAACAAATCAAGATCTTTTAATAGCAACAACACGTCCAGAGCTTTTAGGAGCCTGTGTTGCAGTCTTCATAAATCCGAAAGATAAGAGATACAACAAATTAATAGGTAAAAAAGCCATAGTTCCCATATTCAATCACGAAGTTCCAATTCTAGGTGACGAGTCTGCTGAAATAGAAAAAGGAACAGGAATCCTAATGATATGTTCCTACGGAGATAAGTACGATGTAGATGCTATTTCCAGACATAAATTAAAACCAAGAGTTATACTAAACAAAGATGGAACACTAAATCTTCCAAACACACAATATAATCATCTAAGAGTAAAGCAAGCACGCTCAAAAATACTTGAGGATCTTAAATCACACAATCTAATAACTGATCAGAAAAAAATATCTCACATAGTAAATGTTTATGAAAAGTCAGGAGTTGAAATAGAATTCCTTCCAACAGAACAGTGGTTCATAAAAATTCTAGATAAAAAACCCCTATTAATCTCATCAGGGAAAAAAATAAAATGGCATCCAGAACACATGTTTAAAAGATATGAAAACTGGATAAAGGGTCTTGATTGGGACTGGTCAATCTCAAGAGAAAGGCATTTTGGAATTCCAATACCAGTATGGCATTGTAGAAAGTGCAATACAATAATACATGCAGAAGAAAAAGAACTTCCAATAGATCCAACCTCAACAAAAAAAGTATGTAAAACCTGTAAAATAGCTACCGAACCTGAAACAAAAGTTCTAGATACCTGGGCTACCTCCTCAATAACTCCTCAAATATCTTCTCACATAATGAATAACACAATTAAAATTCCATACTCTCTAAGACCTCAAGCTCACGACATAATAAGAACATGGGCCTTCTACACAATAACAAGAAGCATATTACACGAAAAGTCAATTCCTTGGAATGACATAATTATTTCTGGTTTTGTAACAATGCAGGGAGAGAAAATGTCAAAATCAAAAGGAAATGTTATTAGCCCTCAAGAGATTACAGAAAAATATGGAGTAGACTCTCTTAGATACTGGGCCTCATCTTCAAAGCTCGGAGAAGATCTGGATTATCAAGAAAAAGAAATACTTGCAGGTAAAAAATTCATAACAAAAATACTAAATGCAACCAACTTTGTTTTTATGAATCTTCAACACCAGAATAAGATTCCAAAACTGCATCCAACTGATGAACTATTCTTACTTCAACTAAACAAAACAATAAAGGAAGCTACAGAAGCATTTAACCAATATAATTATTCAAAGGCAAAGTCAGAAGCAGATAATTTCTTCTGGAAGATATTCGCAGATAATTATATGGAAATTGTAAAATACCGTGTCTACAATGGAACAGAAGAAGAAAAAGCCTCTGCTTACTATACCTTATACCAAGCACTATTAACAATAATAAAGATGATGGCTCCAATAACTCCTTATATTACAGAACATCTTTACCAAGAACATTTTAAAAAATATGAAGGCAAAAAATCAATTCATATAGAATCATGGCCAACCCTTTTCAAAGGAAAGTCATCAAAATCAGAAGACGAGCTCTGGAATAAGTTAATAGAAGTAATAACTCTCGTACGCCAGGAAAAATCAAAAGCCCAGAAGTCAATGAAAGCAGAAACAATCTTAACCCTACCAAAAAAAGACCTCTCTCTTCTAAAACCAGTCCTAGATGACCTCCAACATGTTACAAATTCAACACAAATAAAAGAAGGCAAATTAAGTGTTGAACTTTTGTAGCTTAATCTTTATTAACCACAAAATTAACTTAATTACATAGGAAGTTTACATATGTCAGACGCAGCATCACTCGAATATCAAGAACTTATAGAAAAACTCAGCACCCTTAGAGGAAGACACACAGAACTTGTAACTGTGTTAATACCTGCAGATTATAATGTGAACGAGGTTGTAAAGCAATTAGAAGCTGAAAAATCAACTGCAAGTAATATCAAGTCTAGAACAACAAGAAATAATGTTATTGAGGCTCTTGAAAAAATTATTCGAGAGTTAAAGTTAGGCCCTCAAAAATACAAGAAGGGAATAGCAATCTATTGTGGAAACACATCAGATGATGAAGGGAAACCAAACATAGAATTCTTCCACCTAGAACCTCCTCAAGAATTAAGAGTTCGTATGTATCGCTGTGATCAGGTTTTTGTTACAGAGCCTCTCCAGGAAATGCTTGAAACAGATGAAGTTTATGGTCTTCTAGTAATTGAGAGAAAAGAAGCAACTATTGGCTTGCTTGAAGGAACTCAAATTAAGGTTCTAGAAAAAATGACATCAGGAGTTCCAGGAAAAATAAGAGCAGGAGGCCAATCATCTCAAAGATTTCATAGAGTAACAGAAGGTATGGCAAAAGAGTTCTTCAGACGTGTGGCAGAATCAATGAAAAATCATTTTTTTGATATGAAAAAACTAAAAGGAATACTAATTGGCGGACCCATACCAACAAAAGAAGAGTTCATAGCAGAAGGCCAGTTAGTTACTGCTCTAAAAAATAAAATAATTGGAGTAAAAGATATCGGCTACGCAGACGAACACGGTCTCCAATTACTAGTAGAGTCTAGTAAAGATGTATTAGCAGAACAAGAGATAACAAAAGAAAAGAAAATAATGGAAAATTTTTTTAACACTCTTGGAAAAAACCCGCATAAAGTAGTCTATGGTTATGAAAAGGTTAAGCACGCTCTAGAAATCGGAGCAGTTCAAACACTCTTATTATCA
>DYHK01000047.1 GCA_020724205.1 Candidatus Aenigmatarchaeum sp.
CCATACTCTTAATAAAATTGTCAAGTTGCTCACTCTCTCTACTCTTTTCACTTCCTCCCGAGTTTCTGATAGCTATACTAAAAAAAATCAGACCAATTATAACTACAAGTATAACAATAACTCCAAATCCTACCATTTCTTCCTGTCCCCTCTTTCCTCTTATTTTACTCATCTTCAGCCTCTTTCAAATCAATCATAAGTTTAGCAATCTCACACCTACTATACGCTCTCCCACTCTCACTCTCCTTTCTACAGAGAGCAACAAAAGAGCTTATAGGAGTTATACTCTTAGCTGTATTTATTTTTACAATATTACAATTAGGATAATTTCCAGATGTGCACTCAATACTTGAGCTATTATCCGGATAAATCTTCTGGACAATTACTCCATAATCAACAAGCTCCTTATACCTTGAATTACTCTTCAATATTACTAACTTATCAAAATCAATGCTATTTGGTTGATTTTCAAAATTAAGTTCAGGAGTAGATGTTATCTTATCAGCTATTTTTACTCCACGATCAATTTCCAGATTTCTTGAAGCCTCATCTAGATTAGATAGCTTAAATCCAAAGTAAAATAAGGCTACAAACATTAGGAATAAGAAAGTTGCTAGTAACATAAAACTCATCTGCTGTATCTTTAACTGCCCATACTTATTTTTAGTGCTTCTCATTAGAATAGTTGACACCCCAGATTATCATTTTTATCATTAATTTCATCAGCCTTTACCTTTATAGAAAGTATGTCCTTGCTTCCCTCATACCTATCTGATATTGATTTAAGAGTATTAAGATCTGATTCTAGCCCAGTATCACATCCTCTTATAGAGACTACTCTTGCCTTATCAGCATATATTCCAGCAAGATATCCTGTTCTCTTCATAACACGATTCATATTACACTCATAACTATCTACAGAACTGAAAATAGCAGCATATAAACTATCTTCAACAAAATACATCTTTTTATTAAATTTTTCAACATAACCCTCATTACAACTAAAACCATTACATACAACACTTATGTTACATCCAGCATTAGAAGAAAAACACACACTTCTGGTTTTTTTACAGTCTGATAAACTAGTCTTAATCTCTATGTTTGTGCTGTTTCCAATACCAATTCCTCTTAACTCATTAGCAACACTCTCAGGAGGACTGACAAAACAATAAGTTTCTGAATATAAAATAATGGAATCTGCAACCTTAAACGGAAAATTTATAGGCTTTGAAAATAAATATATCTTATTCCCCTCAACAGGAACCTCAGAGAATACGTATAAGTTCTTATCAACACCAATATTCCCACCACGATCACTCCACTCTTTACCCCCAAAACTATTTTTTTCAGAAATTTCTATCCTATTTTCTCCAAAACTTCCAAGGTCCGGATTACACTCAACATATATTCTAGTCTCAGTTGTTAAATCAATATTCTCTATTCTTCCAGATTCCAAGCTTGTTTGCAGCGGATTAAGTATATTTATCAGTTGCTGAGTTGTCTTTGTATTAACCTCATACTGTCCGCTTCTTATAAAATTTGTAGCAGCATATATTGTAAGGAAGATAATAATTCCTCCAACAACAATTGCAAAAATCCATGCAAAACTCATCTCAAATCCTTTTTTGTTTCTCATTTTATGAAATAATTAATAAAATTACTGAATTGTAACAAGTGACTCTCTTAGTCCCTTGCTAAGCTTGAATGTAACCTCTCCATTTTCAATTTTAATACAATGAGGATTTTCAGTAAAAGCCTCCATATTAAGATGGTTTATCTTAGCTGCAGAAACCTTAGCACTTCTTACAGGCGTGATGTAAATATTCTTATCAAGCTCAGCTAATCCTTGAATATCATTATACTCTGTCCTATAACCTCCTGACTGAGGTTTATTCTCGTTGAAAAAACAAACATACTCCACGTCACAGCTTCCAGTTATCTTTCCAGTATATTCCTCTTCCTCTCCAGCACTTGCCCATATTCTATCAACTTCTCCTTGTAAGTCTTTAATAAATCCTCCTGCGCCAACATCACAACCAACACTAAGAAAAGTCTTTATTGCATAAAACGCAACAACCAAAAACACAGCTATAAGAATAATTGAAAATATCATCCCAAAAGATAATTCAAACTGTCCTCTCTTTTTCATATAATATAAAATAAACTTAGAGATATTTAAATTAAGCGATTAAGAAAAGAAGAAACTATTCATCAACTTCAACACTTGAAATAATATCAACAGGCCTCACAATAGCAGAGCACTCTGTAGGTGAAGGTTGTTTATCATTTACATCCTTACACTTAATATAGAAAGTATTCTTTAAATCCCAAGGTGCAAAGTGTTCCTTCTTATTATCAGAAGACTCGTGAGGCATACTCTTAGCATTATCATCTAAAGCATAATTGCACTTAGTATTAGAATTATCGCTGTAATAACACTCTGCATCCTCATCTGTTATTATCTTAAGATTGCTTGCATCATAAAACATTCTTACAACTTGCGGAGGTTGAGTATCTACTCTTACCTGGAAGGTAGCATTTGCCTTATCCTGATTTCCTCCAAGATCAATACACTTAAAGAAATAAGTATAAGTTCCCTCTCTTAAATCCTGTCTTTGCTTGTGCATAAAAGAATCTGTCTCAAAGAACGGAACATAAGCATTCTCATTTCCGACGCTGTAATAACATTTTGCCTCTCCATCCTTATACCCATTCTGAGTTTTCAATTCAAGAGTAACATTAACAACACTAGTAGCACCAGACACTGTTCCATTTGCAGGTTTTATTGAACTCTTATCAATATTCAGCTGTTGTGTACCCTTAAGAGTTAGCTTATAACCAGAACTCATTACATTTCTATCAGACTTTTCTTTCCAAGGCTGATCCTCACACCTGAAATAAAAGTTATTATCCTTTCTGTCTTCTATACTTGTTAGATCTCCAGAACAGGCATAATAAAGATTAGACTGAATTCCAGTAAAGTCTTTCGCACAGCTCATATTATTTTCCATATTTGCAAATACCTTATCCTCTCTAGACCATCTACATGTTGAAGGTTCATTAGTATAAACAATTATAGGAACGCTATCAACCTCAAAACTTACAGGTTGATTATTTTCTATATTAGTCTCCATAATCTTAGGAGCTGTTACATCAGGTCCCTTATCAACACAGAAACTAATTACATAAGGATCGGCATTATAATATCCATTCTTACTTCTACATCTTACATAAAGATTATAACGTCCATCATTTCTTATCTCTAATCCTCCAGACTCATTATTTGCCTCAGCTAGACTGTTAATTGCATCAGGTCCTGGAAGATTCATTCTCTGTGTGTGATTATAATCATACAAAGAGTTTCCTCCAAAATAATAAGCCATTGAATTATAAGCAGTGTCTTGTCTGTTTTCTGCATTTATCTTATCACTCTCAAACTCCTGTCCAACACCACGTGTAATATTAAAGTCAATCTTACACTGTGCAGGCTTGTTAGTATTAATTCCAAATTCTATTGGAGTGAAAGCAGGTATGCACCCTCCGCTGTTAGGTGTTACATCTGTTCCCCACGACGGAGGTCTAGCTCTCACATTAGTATATCTATAACTATCTGTTAAAGCATCCTCCCACGGACTTATTATCGGACTTGAAACATCTTTTGGATTTGCCCAATAGCATAATTCTTTTCCAGGAACCTCAGCATTAACAATCTCACAAGCCTGACCTAAACTCTTACACCTATATTCAGAACAAGCATGAACTCCATCATTACACTTCTCACAATCCTCTCCTCCAAGAGGTGCTTCCCATGGCTGGCACTGGAACGTAACAGTTTGATACTCTGTTTTTTTGTAAGTCATTAAGAATACAACAATACCTATACCAAGACCCATCAAAGCAGGATTTGCAGTAGCTAAAAATCCTTCAGTCCCAAAAACACCACTAGCTTGTAATCCTTCAAAAGCCTGCATTCCGAATAATCCTGCGCTTACTGAATATTGTAGTGATTTTGTCAGTGTTTCTTCTAATCCTAACATATTACCAACAAGACCTATTGCAAAATATGCTGTCGCAGCCCACTGAACTCCCTGAATTAAATTTCCTCCTAATTTATCAGTAACTCCTAGCCATCCTGCAACTTTTCCATAGCCTGTAGGTGATAGGGTTTTTGAGCCTCCTGCAACAGTAGCTCCAGCAGGACCTAATTTAGTCCAATCATCTTTACTAGCATCATATCTCCAATTAAAACCATCAATAATTTGTTCTTCCCCATTCACACTTCCAGGACCATCTGGTTGTGCACTTACACTCTCACTTTCCAAAGCAATCATAAAACTAATTGCAAAAATTGATAGAATTAAATTTACAATTATAAATAATATTTCACTTCTTTTTCTATCACCTCTTATTTTCATTTTTCTTGATAATATGCTGTAATCTAATATAATTATCTGTCAATCATTTGTACTATAGCCTTGTATTCTATTTTTATTGGTTTTCCATCAGTTTTAATCATAGTAATAAATCCATTTTCTTTATCTATTATATTTCCATAAAAATGTAGGTTTGGACCATTTTTTACCCATGCTTCAATATAGTCATTAGATCCAGAACCATTATTAATTATTATTTGATCCCTTCCTTCCCTTGCAACATCTAAATTTCTTTCATGTTGTTCTTCAATTGCTGCTTGATTTGTAAGGAGCCCGAAAAGATTTCCAGCTCTGTAATTTCCTTGATTATATGCTCCTTGCTGAGCTATTCCAAAAGCTGTTGAAGAATCCATAAAATTACCAGTTGCACACCCACTTCCAATTAAACTAGCTCCACTTACTAAGCTTGCTAGACCAATTCTCTTTATTTTATCTGTTAATGATTTTGTCATTTTATTACTATTATCCAGTGAATACACTATTTATAAACTTTTCCATTTTAATCAGCTGTCTGGTTTCCTCCGCTTCCAGCTACTGCATTATAACTCTTAATAATTAATCCCTGAATA
>DYHK01000048.1 GCA_020724205.1 Candidatus Aenigmatarchaeum sp.
CATCTGTATCTTTCCCTTGCCTATCTCAAATTCTTCTGTTTCTATATCAAATGCCAGGACTTTTGGTGTGAACTCTTTTTTTTCACTTGATTTTAATTCTGATATTTTTTCAACTTTAAGACAGAGATCTGCTTCTATTGAGTTTGATATTCCTCCAAATTCACTAATATCTACAGGAGAAGCCTGAATTTTATACCATTCTAATGGGTTAAGTTTCTTTTCTATTATGTACCGAGTTATAAATGGAATATCAAGCTCTCTTACTTTTTCTACTTCCTTGAATTTTATTTTCTCAGCTATTTTTAGGGAGTCTTTATGATTAGAAATAAATACTTTTATTGCCTTTACTTTTTTACTTAAAAAGTTTTTATCATGAACTTCTGTTTTAGTTACCTTACATGTTCTTGCACCTTCTTTAAAACTTACAGAGTTTATTTCATCAATTAGGATCTCGAGTTTTTTTGCTGATATATCTTCTTTAAGTATGGTCCAGAAGTAGACATCACAGGTATCTATAAGGCAAACTCTCTTTCCGTTGGGAGTTCTTCCTATTATCTGAACGTAGTTTTTTTCATCAATATCAAAGTAATCATAGTCTATTGGGATAAATTCAATCTCTACCATTAATAAAACAAAGACTTGGTATATTAAAAAGTTAGGGTTACAATTTTCTTTAGTTTTTATTATGTTTTCTTGTTTCTTTCCTAAGTAGTAGTGACATATAGAAAGGTTTAAAAATCGTAGATTATTCTGGTTTTTATGAAATATGAATACATTGATAGTTTAATTGAAAAAGGAGTTACGCCTGAAACAGCGTTATTTTGAGCATATGAAATGGGAGAAGAAACTCCTCCATTAAAACCTCATGATGATAGTGTTAATCCTCATAGAATTAAGAGAAGAGAAACTGATTCATATAAAGCTTTTTTAGATAATCACTATAAACATGATACTCCTACTCACACAATTAATGCTAATGACAAAGCTTTCTTTTTAACTAAGCATTTTCCAGGAGAATTTAGTGGAGAGAATAGACTTTATACTGAAATTAATGGTCAAATTGCATTATTAAAACCTATACCAGAAATTGAAGGTAGGTATATTGATCGTTTAAGTTATTCTAAGTCTAGAGTTAGTGAAAGGTAATTATTTATACTTCTTTTTTCTTTAGATTTTATGGGATTAAATATTAGAGATATAGTTCCAAGAAAGGAACTTGATATGTCTGAATTGAAGGGAAAGATAATTGCAGTTGATGCTTTTAATGCTCTTTATCAGTTTCTTAGTTCTATAAGACAGTATGATGGGACTCCTTTGCAAGATAGTAAGGGAAGAATTACTAGCCACTTATCAGGACTTTTTTATAGAAATATAAGTCTTCTTAGTGAGGGAATAAGATTAGTTTATGTTTTTGATGGTAAACCTCCTCAATTAAAGTTAGAAACGAATAATGCTAGGAAAGAGGTAAAAAATATTGCTGAGGGAAGGTATGCTGTTGCTAAAGATAAGGAGGATTATGAGGGTATGAAAAAGTATAGTCAGCAGATGACGCGCCTTACTAAAGAAATGATTGAAGAGAGTAAGGAGCTTTTAGAGGCTATGGGAATTGCTATTGTTCAGGCTCCTTCAGAGGGGGAGGCAGAAGCATCTTACCTTTCTAAGATCGGAGAGGCTTATGCTGTTTCTTCTCAAGATTATGACTGTTTATTATTTGGAGCTCCAAGATTAATTCAGAATTTAACCTTAGCTAGAAAGAGGAAAACAGTTTCAGGAGTTGTAGAGATAAAGCCAGAGATTATTGAGCTTGAGAAGGTTTTGAATTTTATGCAGATTGATCATGATAGGCTTATTTGCTTAGGTATACTTGTTGGAACAGATTATAATCCTAAAGGAATTCATGGAATTGGACAGAAGAAGGCCTTGCAAATTGTACAAAAGCAAAACTCTCCTGCTCTTATTTTTAGACAATTTCCAGAAGAGGAAATTAATTTTAATTGGATGGAGATTTTTGAGATGTTTAAAAAACCAGAAGTAAATAAGAATGTTAAGATTACTTTTCCTAAACTTGATGAGAAAAAAATTAAAGAGATTTTAATGGAACACGAGTTTTCAGAAGAGAGAATTGATAATCAGTTGAATAAATTAAAGGAAGCTAAGAAGACTAATTCTCAGAAGACTTTGTTTTGAGTGTTTAGTAAGTTAAATAATCAATAATAAAATTTTATGTTAGTTAATTCTTAATATTGTAAATAATATAATTTCACTAAACTTAACTACTTTAGATGAGATTGAACTTGGTTTATAAGTAATATGTATTTAATTTAATGTTTAATAATTAAGCATGATTATAATTTATGGATTTTAGATATGATTACTTACTTATTTAAATTACTTCTTAAAATTCAAACATCTCTTTTAGTTAAACTTATTAATTAAAAATTCTTGCTAGTGGTATGTTACCGGGAAGTTTTGATGTCATTGGAAATATTGCAATCTTGAAGTTTGGAAGAGATGTAAAAAAAGGAGAGAAGGTTAAGGTAGCTAGGGAGTTAATGAGTGAGCATAAGAATATAACAACTGTTGTTGAGAAGAGTGATAAGATAAAGGGAAGGTTAAGAAACGCTAAGACAGATTATCTTGCTGGAAAAAATACTAAGGAGGCTTTTTATAAAGAGAATGGGTGTGTTTTTAGATTTGATATTGATGAGACTTATTTTTCTCCAAGATTAAGTAATGAGAGGAACGAGGTTGCTAAGCAGGTTAAGAAAAATGAGAGTGTTTTGGTGCTGTTTGCAGGAGTTGGACCGTTTAGTATTGTAATTGCTAAGATGGCTAGACCTAAAGAGGTTTATAGTGTTGAGCTGAATAAGAAGGCTTCTAAGTATGCTGAAAAAAATGTTTTATTAAATAAGTTAAGTAATGTTAGAGTTATTCAAGGAGATGCTAAGAGAGTTTGTGATAAATTAAGTAAAGAAAAAATAAAATTTGATAGGGTTGTCATGCCAAGACCTCAGTTAAAAGATAGTTTTTTGGAAGAGGTACTTAAGGTTATTAAAAAAGATGGGATGATAAACTATTACGGTTTTTCTGATAGCGAGGATGAGATTTTGGATACTGTAATGGATGAGGCTAAGAAGGCTAAGAAAAAAATAAGAATTATTAAGATTAAGAAAGCAGGAGATATTGGCCCTTATAGATTTAGGTGGCGAGTAGATTTACGAGTTTTGAATCATTAACTTAATGTTAATAATATAACTTTACCAAATTTTTATACTTATAATTGAGATATTTTTAAGTTAAATGGAAATATAATTCATTTAATATCTACATACTAATCTTTAAAAGTAGTTATTCTTTAAGTGATTTAAATATAAAAAGAGAAAATGAGTCAGCTTAAATTTAATTCAGACGGAAGTATTAGTATTCCCGAAAGCATTAAAAAAGATATTTCAAGATGGAAAAATAGTAGTAAGTTTTCTAAGGAATTTTCTAATGGAAATAATTATAATTCTAGTAGTGAATTTGAGAGCAATTCTAGTGATGAAATTTGGGAAGATGATGGCCAGTATGATGAGAAAGAGTATAATTTAGGAGATTTTTTTGAAACTTTTAATCTTTATAATAATGGAAGCAAACTTGAACCTTTAAGATTTTCAAATGGAAAGACTCAGGAAGATGTTGTAAGAGAGGTTTTAGATGAGATTGCTAAGGGTAAAAAAGTTATATTTATTCGTGGTGGATGTGGAACTGGAAAATCTGCAATTGCACTTAATATTGCAAGAAAGTTTTCAAAGGCAAGCATTGTAGTTCCTGGAAAAGCTCTTCAGAAGCAGTATAGAGATGATTATACTAGAGATAAGTATGTGCTTAAGGATAATCATAAGAAACTTAAGATTAAGGTTATAACTGGAAGAAATAATTTTAGGTGTTTATTTAAGGAGGGAGTAAGTGCGGATGATCCTTATCTGCCTTGTAAGATTGAGATAAGTGAGAGAAATATGGATAAGTTAAGAGAGTATTTAGCTCAAAATCCAAAAGTTAAGAATGATTTAGAATTAAAAGAAATAAGAAGAATTTCTGTAGCACCTGTCTGCCCTTATTGGAGCCCTATAATTCCTGATGAGATTGAGTTTCCTCTAGGAGCTGACAAGAAAAAATATACAGGGCTTAATAATATTAGGTTTACTATATATAACAGAAAAAAAGGATGTGGGTATTATAATCAATTTAATTCCTATATTGATTCTGAAGTTATAATCTTTAACTCTGCTAAGTATAAACTTGAGAGTGTTATGAATAGAAAGCCTGAAACAGATGTTGAGATAATTGATGAGTGCGATGAGTTCCTGGACAGCTTTTCAAATGTTAGGAGGATAAATATCACAAGACTTGCAAATTCTCTAGTAAATACTTTTTCTGAGGATGAGAATTTAGATTTTATTCTTGGAAAAATCAGATCTTTATGTAAGGAGATGCTCTTTGAAGATGTTTACAGAGATCTTATTAAGAAAGATCTTTTTAATTTAAATGAGACTAAGGTTTATGATATTCTTAATTATATTGTTGAAAATAGGCAGTTATCAGATGAAACAGATGAAGATAATTATTTATCAAGTGTTATTGAGACTGCATTTGATTTTGAAGATTTTTTAGATGAGAGCTTTGTCAACTTTTCTTATGAAGATAGGGGATTGATAGCAAATATTACTACTACAAGTCTTGCTAAAAAATTTAATGAACTTGTTGAAAAGAATAAGGCTGTTGTAATGATGTCCGGGACTATTCATAGCGAGAGAATTTTAAGAGATGTTTTTGGACTTAGCGATATAGGTTTTATTGATGCAGAGGCTTTAAATCAAGGAAGTATAGAAGTTTTAAA
>DYHK01000049.1 GCA_020724205.1 Candidatus Aenigmatarchaeum sp.
AATAAAAAGAGAATTTTTAGTGGATTAAGCCATTATCATTATTTGATAGATTCTGGTACCACTTTTTGATATTTATTCTATCTAGTGCTTTGTTCAACTTATGGTAATATAGCTAAAATCCATAGGTTAAATTATCTAACTAGCTTACAATTTAAAGTATATCAAGTTTGGTAAGAGTATATTATTTACTATTAAATTTGATAATATTTTTATCTTCTTAAGACTATTACTAGAATTATTAGAAGTAAGACAAGTATGAGGATTGTTAGTATTGAAATTGAGACTAGGTTGAAATTCTCCCAGTATTTTTCCCTGTAATTTTCCCTGTATTCCTGTTCGTATCTATTAGTATCTCCAGGGTACTGGACATTTATTACTTGTATTGGTTGCTCGTCATTATACTGGTTATTATTTTGATTTTCATACTTATTTTGATAGTAGTTCATTAACTCATATTCGTAGTAGTCATAGTATCCTGATCTAAATCTGTCTCTTAAAAAGTCATAGCAGAAGTGGTTTTCAGAGTAGTAGTTGTTTGGATCACAGAATCCCCTATGCCCTGGATAATAGTTGTAAAAATCATCATAGTACCTATCTCTATATGAGTAACAAGATCTCTCTTCTGAAGGCTTATCGTATGTTGTTCCACAGTGGTTAGTGTCGTAGCACTCTCTTTCCCTCTCACCATTAATGCAAGAGCTCCATGAATCGCATGACCATTCTTCTTCACAAGAGGAGTTTGAAGTAGCTAGTGTAAGAGTAGCGAGAAAAATAGTTATAGAAAAAATTAATAGTATGGATAATAATATTTTATTATATTTCATACAAAAGGATAAATTACTTTATTTATAAGGATTATTATGCTTTATTTGTTATTATAATTTTATAAAATTCAGTATTAATTTAATGAAGCTAAAATTAGTAAGTTATATGGTAGTTGTAAGTAATTATACTTGAGATGTTGGATTAATTAGATAATGAGGCGATAATAACTTATTAAAATGTCAAAATTTTTCCAATGAAAATTTACTACTTATTATTAAAATATAGAATTTTTACTTGCTCTTGAACTCTGTGTAGTGGCACTTTCCGCAGTAGTCTCTGTTTTTGTCCTGCATTAAAAATACTCCCATTCCACATCTTGGACAGCTTTTTTCACGAGTTATTTTATCACCACTTATTTTATATTTAGTATACTTCTTACTTGTTGGCTTGTTCTTATGAGGTTTCTTTCCCTTTTTTACAACTTTTTTTCCCTTTCCCATGTTTATTCAGAAGCCTCTTCTTTTGGTTCTTCAGTTTTAGCAGCAGCCTTTTTTTCCTCTTCAGCCTTCTTTGCAGCCTCTTCCTTTATCTTCTTCTTTGCCTTTCTTGAAAGAGTTTCGTATTTTTCCTTGTCTTTAACATTATCATATACTTTAGCTTCTCCTGTGAATTTTTGAATCCCAAATTTTGAATCTATTCTTTCAATAACAATATTTTCTTCAGGCTTCTTTAATTCTGAAGCTAAGTCTTTTCTTACCTTTTCTTTAGAAGGAGTAGCTTGGTTTTCAACTACAAAAACTATTTCCTCTCTATGAAGCAACGGATTTTTTTTAGTTTCTAGTAATTTCATTTTGTTTTTTGCATATAATCTCCTTTTTTATGAAGATTGAGGTTTTTTGCGAACTCTGAATTTTCAGGATTTATTATAATGACTCTTCCCTTTAACTTGTCATTACTTATTTTTTCCAGTTTTTCAGCCTTTTTAACCTTTATTTCACTTTCTTCACTATAAGAATTTTCTTCAGTTTCCATTTTTATTTACTTTTTTTTGATTTAGGTTTTTCAGCTCTTTCAGCATCTTTTAATGCCTTTTTACTTTGCCTTTTTTCTTCTTCTATCCACTCAATTTTTCCAAGTCCAGGCTGCCTCATTGTAAGTCCTATTTTTGGCTCTCCTAGCTTGTAGCTTATTGCAACTATTCTTGCTATGCAATTATCTCCTTTCTTTAGACTTTTTTTACCTGATTTTCCTACAAGAGTATTTGTTTTACTGAAGCTAACATAATCATCCATTGTCTGGCTAATGTGTATCATTCCCTGTGCAGGGCCTAGATCAATGAAGGCTCCGAAATTTGTTATTTCTGAAATTGTTCCATAAACTAGTTCCTGCATTTCAGGTCTCCAGACAACTAGTTTGAAATTTGACTTATAATATGCTGCGCCGTCGCCAGGAATAATTATTCCTTCTTGAATACTACTAACTCCTGCTACAGCTATTACTATTCCTAATTCTTTGTCAAAATGGTTCGTATATGTTTCTTTAAGCTGCTCTTCTACAGCCTGAGCAGTAGGTAAGCCGAACAATTTTGGCTCCACTCTTATAAAATCTTCAACTTCAATTAGATAGAACATTTTTACTCACTTATAATGATAAAATTAGGTTTATAAATCTTATTGAGTCAAATTTTAAATACTAATTACTTTAACTCTTAGTTTCAAAAAGTGATGCATCTTCTTCTGAGGTTAAACCATATTTACAATTACCTAGAGATATAACATCTCCTTTTCCCCTTAATAATATTTTACCTAGCCTTTTATAACTTTCTTCATCACCTTCTTCTATTTCTATTACTTTTGCAAAATTACGTTTACCAATAATTCCTATTCCTGGGATTGCATATGGACCTTTAGAAAGAGTTATTTCAAGATAATATTTCGGATCAATCTTATTCAAAATAGATATCATTCTCTTTAAGTAGTCTGTTAATTGCTGTGAATGGACTTTTAACATGCCTTCATATTCTAATGCAGTTTTGGATGGATCTGATGAGACTTCCATTTCCATTTCCATTTCCACAGATTTTATCATTGCTTCTAATGCTTCAAAATTAATCATAAAATGATATATACCTTACTATTTTAAATCTTTCTATTTTACTAACTGTATTCTTGTCTTATTTCTTATTATTGGAAAGTGTGTTTTTTTATTTGGCTTTTTAACCCTATTTTGGAGCTCTTTATCCAGGGTAGCTAGTATTATATCGTGTTCTTTTGAGTAATTTACAATTCCAGAATCTACTGTTTTTGAATTTAAGAATATTATAAATACCAAGTTTTTGTTTATTACATCAATTGAAAGTTTCGCAGCCTCTCTTTCAGATATTTTAAGAGACTTTTTTGATGAAAGAAGCTTAAGCTCATCAATTACTTCCTGAGGAATTATGATTCTGGATGATGGAAATTCTTCTTTTATGTCTTCAAAGAGGTGTATTCTTTGCTTTATGCATGTTAAAATAAAATTTGTATCTATTAGTATATCCATTTTATTTGTCAATTAAGTTTTCTATTTCATTTAATATACTTTTCATTCTTTTATATCTTCTTTGGTATAAGACTAAAGCCACACTGAAAACTATAAATGCAAGTATTAAACCTATTGTTAAGCTATTATTATCTTTTAAAAATATAAAACTACTTATGAATGAAAGTATTCCTAATGTACTTAGAGTTAAATAAATACCAGATTCTAATGATAGGGAGTGATATTCTAAATCAAGTTTATTTTTGATAAACTCTTTTTTGTTCATTTTATTCTTTAAGAAGTATGGCTATTCCTGAAGCAATAAATATTATTCCTAGTAATAATCCCCATATATTACTATTTGAGTTTCCAATTATTACTATGCCTATGCCAGATAGTAATATTCCTCCAAATATTTTTAAGAAGTTTGTTTTACCCTCTTTATCCATATATCTTTTTGTAATTAATTGTTTATATATTTATTGAATATCTTTAAATAATCTTTTATCTTGATAAATTTATGAAAGAGGTTGAACATGTAATTAGTGTTCTTCAGAGATCTATAAAGGCAGCTAGGAATGAGGACACTGTTTTACTTAAGGAGTTAAGCAACGAGACAATTCACACAGCTTCAATTGATCAGGATGAGGATAATGTTACAGTTGCTGTTCTTGTTTATGCTTTAAGCAAGATTATAGAAAGAGGGTATTCTTTTCCCCAGAAGGAGTATAGAAAGTTTATTGAGTATTACATTCATGTTCTTGATGATTCTGTTAGGTGTTTGAAAAGCGGAAATTGCAAAGAGTTTAGCAATCATATTCAAGATATTATTAAGAAGGGAGATAGTTTTTCTATGAGTTTTAAGAATAGCATCAGAGATGTTTTCAGGAAGGCTATGATAAACAAGGCTTCTAGGATTTATGAGCATGGAATATCTATGGAAAAGACTGCTAAGATGCTTGATATTTCTCTATGGGAGCTTGCAGAGTATTCTGGACAGAGAAATTTAAGTGATCAAGATCCTGCTAAGTCAGTTGATGTTAGGGCTAGAATAAAAAAAGCAATGGAGATTTTTTCATGAGGATAAGAAGAGCAACTAAGAAGGATCTTAGACCTATTTTAGAGCTATTTAATAGTTCTGATAATTTAACTGGAGATAATGATTTGAGGTATAAAGAGCATCATATAAGAGAGTATATTGAAGGAAAATTATTTGATACTTTTGTAGCTGAAGTTGATAAAAAGGTTATAGGAGTTTTACTTATTTTAGTGTTTAAAAAAGCTAAGTATCTTTATGTTGAGAATATTATTGTTAAGAAAGAGTTTAGAAGAAAAGGAGTTGCGTCTAGATTTGAAGATTATGCAGAGGATATTGCAAAGAAAAATAAATGTAATTTAATTTACTTTTATTCTGAGGTGAATAATACTAATATGCTTAAATTTGCTCAGAAGAAGGGTTATAAGAGAGCTAAAAAATGGTACTTCT
>DYHK01000050.1 GCA_020724205.1 Candidatus Aenigmatarchaeum sp.
TGATAGGCCTTATCAGACAAGATATTTCCCAGAGGAAAGAAACGCCAGGCATCTAAGAGCAACTTCTGTTTTACCACTCCTTCACTAAGGCTCTCTTAATCTTAATTAAATTTATAATCCTTACTTAATTAATTATAAAATGAAATCAAATGAACGAAATAATAATTGTAAAGAACACTTCCAACCTATAACTCGTGTATTTGCATATAAGACAGGTACTTTTGATAAGGGATGCTATGAAAGTTCAGATATTAAGCCAATTCCTAAATATGGATTCAAGGATTCTTTTCTAGTAGACTTTTTCTTAACTGGAGTAAAAGGTCTGTTTTATAAAATATGAAAAAAGAAATAAAAGTTAAAACATACAGAAAAGGATACCTAGATGTAGGAGAGGGGCACGAAATATATTACGAGTTAAGTGGAAACCCAAAAGGAAAGCCAGTTATATTTATTCATGGAGGTCCTGGAGGAGGATTTAGTGAGAAGGATAAGAGGTTTTTCAATCCTAAAGTGTATAATATGATTCATTTTGATCAGAGAGGATCTGGAAAGAGCAAGCCTTTTGCAAGTATTAGAGATAATACAACTCCTAAGCTTGTTGAGGATATTAAAAAATTACTTGATTTTGTTGGAGTTAAAAAAGCAATCTTATTTGGAGGGAGTTGGGGCTCAACTCTTGCTTTGGTTTATGCAATTAAGTATCCTGAAACTGTAAGTGCAATGGTTTTAAGAGGAATTTTCCTGGCTTCTAAAAAAGAGAATGATTACTTTACATATGATTCTAAGGCAATTCATCCAGAGGCATGGAGAAAGATGGCTAGTCTTGTTCCTGAAGAGGTTATTAAAAAAAGAAAGATAGAAGAGTATTACTATCATAAAATCACTAAAGGAGATAAAACTACAAGAGATAAGTATACTCTTGCGTGGGCAGAGTTTGAGTTTTCTATTTCAAAGCTTAAGTATGATAAGAAAAAGGTAGATGAGGCTGTTAAGGGAGTAAAACCTGAAGCATTTTCAACTATTGAGCTTCATTATCTTGTTCATAATTGTTTTATCCCAGATAATTATATTTTGAATAATGCACATAAAATATCTAGTATACATACACTTATTGTACATGGAAGATATGATTGTGTATGTAGTCCAGAGGCTGCTTACCTTCTTCATAAAAAGCTTAAGAACTCTAAAATATATTTTCCAATTTCAGGCCATTCTGCTTCAGAGCCTGAGACTACAAAACAGTTAATTGCTGAGATGAAGAGGCTTGAGAAGATAAAATTCTGATTTGATTAACTTTATAAGTCTTCTATTTTTATATAAAATATACTCGGGTTCGTAGCTCAGCCTGGTCAGAGCACTGGACTCTTAATCCAGGTGTCGGGGGTTCAAATCCCCTCGGACCCATAAAATTTATATAATATTTTTATTTCAATCACTAAATGGGTGATTATTCTGTCTATACAACTGAAAAGTTTGATAGAGAGGCTAACAAATTACCTGAAAAAGACAAGAAAATTATACATAAATTATTCTTAAATCTCAAAGAAAATCCATATTCTGGAGATCAACTTAGATATAAAAATTTAAGGGAGAAGAGAATTAGAGAGAAAAGGATTTATTATTTAGTCTATGAAGATCTTAAAGCTGTTCTTATCGTAGCAATCGGAAATAAAAAAGTCCAGCAGGAAACCATTAACCATATAATCAGCTACTTTGAAGAATATAGATTGTATCTTGATAAGATATTAAAAAGTAAATAGTTAAGCAACTCTTTTTATACGGCCTGCCTTCACATCTTCTAAGCTTTCTTTAAACTGTCTTAAAAGGTCAAAATCTATTTTTTCAAGCTTCTTCAGCTTTTCAAGCTTAGTTTTCATATCATTATATTCTTGTTTTGAAATTGTTACTGTTTCCATTCTTTATTATAGTCTGATTGGTTTAAATAATTTTCTAATAAACCACACAGAACTCTCTTATAAGCGAAAGAAAAAGAAAAAGTAAATAATAAAATAAAAAATGACTAGTTGCTGACCATCTGCTTTATACTTGAGATGTTATCAGCTACTTCTGTACCTTTTTTTGTAAGTTTAATCAATTTTATCCGCCCCTTTTTTTCGAAAGTCACAAGTCCAAGCTCTTCAAGAGTCTGAAGAATCTTTACAGCGTGGCTGTATGTGCAATCCACCTCTTTTGCATGTACAGAACCGTATCTAACTCTAGCCAACTTTCTAAGGGCAATCATCATGAGTGCCGGCTTTCTTCTAAAAAAGATATCAAAGTTGTCTTTCATTTTTAGTCTTTAGGTTATATATGATCTAACCTATATATCGGAATATAATTGTAGGGCTTTTAAACCTTTCGCGGTTTAAAAAGGAAAAAATTTAATGAAATTCACTACTATAATATAGAGTAAAAATATTCCGGAGGTTTTTACTAATCCATGAGTCTTTTCATTAGTTGCAAATCTTTATTAATAATGTGAGCTAAAAAGTAATATGACAAAAGAAAGAAAGAAGTTTAGAATTTTAGCTGCTGGAGATATTCATGGAGATTCTAAGCTGACAAAGAAGCTTGCTGAGAGAGCAGATAAAGAAAAAGTTGATCTTGTTATACTAACAGGAGATATCACTGGTTGGACTGAAACAAAGGACTTAATAAAACCATTCAAGGATAAGAATAAGAAGGTTCTTATAATTCCTGGAAATTGGGATTCTTTTGCAACTGCTGATTTTCTGGCAAATGTTTATGGTGTTAAAAACATTCACGGATATTCTGTTACTTATGAGAATATAGGAATATTTGGGGCAGGAGGAGCTAGAGGGCCTGGGCCTGGAGACACTACTGACAGAGAGATATGGAAAAATTTAGAAAAGGCACATTCTGGGCTTAAGGGAATTGAAAAGAAAATTATGATTACGCATATGCACCCTTCTGGATCTAAATCTGAGTTTTCTGGTATCCCTGGAAGCCAATCAATAACTAAGGCAATAAAGAAGTTTAAGCCTGATATATTATTACACGGACACATACACGAAGCAGGTGGAATGGAAGAGTTCATAGACAAGACAAGAGTAATTAATGTTGCCAAAGAGGGAAGAATAATTGAGATATAGCTAGGATTCAATAAACTCTATTCCTCTTTCTCTATTCTGAAAAGTAAATGTCTGTTTTGATAATTTTCCCTTATAAGTTATTTTAAGCTGCAGTTTAGGTTTTTCATTATCTTCTAAAAAATTTTTAATTTCGTTTATAATAGCTACTCCTGCTGTATCAAACAGGCATTTTCCATTTGCCTCTGGAAGAGAGATGATAATTCCTTTATAATAATTATCTTCTAGTTTATCTAATCGATTTTTGAATGTGTAAAAAGCTTCTTTAAGATAATGTCCATTTAAACAAGTTAGGTGTCCATTAACAGAGATTTGATAATATCTTCCATCTGGTCTTAAAATATCTGAGGAAACAATAAATTTTCCATCCCTCCCATTACTCTGCCGATTTAGCATTAAGTTAAGAGGCAAATTATATTTAAAAGGATTACTGGGCAGAAATTAGGATATTTATAATAAATACATTTTAAGAATTATTGCTTAAAATTCATTAATTCTATAGCAAGAAAGTGAAGGTTAACTGTATCTTGTTTGTTGTACTCTAATAATTTTTTTAAAGATTCTCTATTCCCTCTTTTATATTCATTCCACAGTTTTATTGCAATCCCTTTCTTTTCAGTTTCTGGATATAATCTTCCAATATTAAACTTATTTTCCAGAGTTCTTAAATCATATCCTAAATTAAGATTCTTTGCAAATAGCCATAAGTCTAATATAGCAATGTCATCTGAGATTAATCCAGGAAATTGAGATTTAATTTTAGGTATATCCCATTTTATACCATTAAAAGTTATTATCATTGAGGTATTATCAAAAATAGGTTTAAGATTATTAAATGTAAGATTTATTCCTTTTACGAAATGCTGGCATTCAATAATTCCTCCTTTCGGAATATATATTCCGATAACTGAAATATCTCCTCCGAACTCTGAAACCTCAATATCTACACAAATAGCCTTATTCTTGTACTTTTTATAAATTTCCCTCCAATAATTTTTCATAGCCATATACTCTATAGAATGATAAATTATATAAATTTTCTTAGAAGGAAGAATTCTAAACATATAAAAAGCCGGAGAGATAAGTTTAATTCTAAGCTATTACTTAATATCTAGTATGGTACCTAAAAAAAGAAAGCATGAAGATCCTGTTAAGGAGTATGGAGAGAAAACTATAAAGGGAGATTTCATTCCTATTGATGAGAGGGATGCAGAACGCGGTGTAGAGGTTCCTGTTAAGGTAAGAGATATAAGAGAGATTGAGGTAATTGAGAAAAGAGGAAGTATAAAAAAGAAATCTAAAACAAAAAAAGAAAATAAGCTTGGTAAGTCAAATAAACTATCAAAAGTAGATTTTGATATTCAGGGTCCTAAAAAGCTGAGTGTTAATGGACCTATTTTAATTATTACAGAAAAACCTCAGGCTGCTTCTAAGATTGCCGATGCCCTTGCTGAAAAGGGACCTATTAAGAGAACACTGAATGGGGTTGCTTATTATGATTTAGTTAGAGGAGACAGAGAGATACAGGTTGTTTGTGCTGT
>DYHK01000051.1:0-4393 GCA_020724205.1 Candidatus Aenigmatarchaeum sp.
TGGATTAATAGAATAGATTCGAAATGGTTTACTGGAATAATCTTCTTAACAATAAACTTCATGTTAAGAATACCAAAGGAAGTGACCGCGAATATTCGCGAATGATCCGCGAAAATTAGCGGTTAAACTATAAATAAAATATTTGTTTTTAGTAATATACTAACACTCCATTATCACTTTGTCACTTTGTCACTTTGTTACTTTGTCACTTTGTTACTTTGTCACTTTGTTATTTACCAACGTTCAATCAATAATTAAACCAACGATAGTGAACAATCCTTTTTAACATGCTAATTAAGTTCATAATCGACTTACTCATTTACACTTTTTCCTTCAAATTGGCCGAGACAATTAAACTCGGTGAGATAGTAGTCTATTCAACCTATACTCCTTATCTTGCTGTAATTTTGCTCACAATGTTATTATCATCATTAATAAACGGAAAGTACTATATTCGAAAAGAGAAAAGGAGAGTGGATAATTTCAAACCACTTTTCAAATCATTAATAATATCACTCGGCATAATTACAATCTACTTTCATTTATTTACTGATAACTATCCTTCTAGATTAATTATAAGCGGTTCGATTATTTTAGGATATTTTACTGAATTTTTGATTGGAATATTTACTTCTCAGATTAAGGTTGAAAAGAAATTAAAAATAAAATTTAATTTTTCATTTCCACTTTTCATTTCGGAATTTATTCTTATTCTAACCATAATTGCATTAACATACTATTTTACACTTCCGGTCAACAAGAATATAGAAGTAGTTTCAACATCATTGTTAATTATTATCTGGTTTACAGGTTCATTTTTTGTACACCAATTTAGTCTGCCGTCTTCTTATACAAATTACTGGTATTATATCTGGGAGAGAATAAAAGGGTACATAATAATTTTAGCTCTCACTTCTTTTATGATTTATATCCTTATTCCAGAAAATCTAAGTACAATTCAGCAATTCTATATTGCAGTTAATTTTTCTATTTGTAGTTTTATCATAAATAATTTTTATTATATCTATAGAAACAAAGCCCTTACCGATGAACCTTCTACAAAGTTTCTTAAGGCTACCACGTTACTAGATGAACCGGTATTGTATAATAATAGTAGAAATTCTGGAAAACATTCCATAAGAGGAAATCCTTACAGCCATTATCTAGCCGAGCAGCTACTTACTGTTTACCTAAAAAAATTCAGGGAGATTTTTAATTTTCTGGATGAGAACCTCGACCTCTATACTTTCGATTTCCGGAATTCTTATATGATAAAGTCATCAGATACTTATAATATCGAAGTTATGCCAGAGAATAAACTGGAACTTTATATCAACCTTCGTGAACTAAATGATATACAAAGGATTAATAAATATCTTAAACAAGTGAATTCCAAACTAATTGAAGAAGGAATTTTTGTTGGCGCAGTTGAATCCCTCTGTCTTCGCCGGGAAAGGTTTTTTAAAAAGTATCCTTTCTATTTTGCATATGCCTTTTATTTCTTCGACTTTATCTGCAAACGCATTTTCCCTAAAATACCTTTTTTGAAAAAAATTTATTTTGGTATTACACAAGGTAAAAATAGGGCAATTTCCCTTTCAGAAATTATAGGACGTATCTTTTTCTGTGGATTTGACTTACTTAATCTAAAACAGATCGGAAATTTGGTTTATTTCATTACAGTTAAAAAACGCGAACCCCTAACCGACTCAAATCCTTCATATGGCCCGTTTATTAAGTTGAAAAGGATTGGTCAGCACGGTAAAGTAATTTACGTATATAAGTTTAGAACAATGTATCCTTACTCAGAATACCTCCAGAAATTTGTCTTTGAAAAAACAAATCTAAAAGAAGGCGGAAAATTTAAAGACGATTTTAGAATTACAAGCTGGGGTAAAGTACTAAGAAAAATCTGGTTGGATGAATTTCCAATGTTCATAAATCTTGTTAAAGGACAATTAAAACTCATAGGCGTCCGACCATTAAGTACGCATTATTTCAACCTCTATCCAGAAGAACTGAAAAAAAGAAGAATAAAGTATAAACCCGGACTTGTACCGCCATACTATGCAGATATACCTAAAACTTTAGAGGAGATATTTGCATCGGAAGAAAAATACCTGGATAAATACGAAAGACACCCGATAACTACTGATGTAATATATTTCTTCAAAGCGTGGTATAATATTTTAATTAAGAAAGCAAGGAGTGGGTAACAAAAATATTAAGTTATAGCAGAAATTGAATAACAAATGCTGTTCGGTTAAGAGCTAAGAAAATAGAACTATTAAGCTATCCGTGTAAATCTGCTCAATCCGAGTAATCCGCGTTCTATTTATGTAGAGATTTTCTTTGATCCGAACATTAGATTTTTCCTCATCAAGCAAACAATAAATATCCAAACCAATCCGTTACTCCCAATATCTTTACTGAACATAGCAAGTAAAGTTCCATAAATAAAAATTGCTAATAATTCCGGCTGATCATTAATAAGTCTCTGCATTACCGCCCGAACAAATAAAATAAAGAACGCTAATCCAAAAATTCCCAACTCACACGCTAATTCAATTAAAATATTATGTGGGTATTTTAAGATTGTCCCGATTGTCGACTCATAGTTGTTCGTATTGAATGCACCAAAACCTGCACCAAAGAAAGGATTCTCAAAGAACATTTTTAACCCGATTCTGTAAGCCTCAATACGTGAATTGATGGTTCCATCCTCTGTTCTTCCTTCAACAATTAACTCAAACAGCCCGGAAAACCTTCCTGCATTTTTACTGTAACTAATTGATATAATAATACTGGTGAATAATATTAACCCGGTTATCAGAATAATCATGATATTTTTTCGATAGCATTTTTCTTTTAAGGATATAATGAGATAATAGATAATTATGGAGAGTACCACTCCTATAATTCCACCTCTAAAACCACTAGATAGAAGTGAAGAAAATATCAGGACAGAAATTAAAGTGAAAAATAAAATTTTTATTCTCTCTTTTTCATTCGATAAAATTAAGAGTGAAATCAAAACTGTTAATCCGGCAAACCTTCCATAAACTACGTGACTCCAGCGGTTAATTTCAAAAGAATAGGGAAGAGCAGGATTGAAAGGATTAATAATAAATGTAGCGATTGCAGAAATTATTCCTACAATTAAAAAAGACCGAATGAGTAATCCTATTAAATTATCATTTAAGAAGATAATGTAGATGAGTATAATTAAAGGAAAGTTGCCTATTATTAAATGAAGAATTTTGTAAAAACCAAACTCTGGATTAGTTGACCATGATAAACTTGTAACAGAATAAATTAAGAAAAAGGAGAGTGTAAAAAGGGGAGTCTTTTTTTGTACAGTAATATTTAATAAGTCTCTTATTTCTGGTTTAAATAATGCTAAAATAATTGTGAAAGTTAAAAGCCCTGATGCTATCTTAATGTATAAAGAATTGATTGTATAATTGGAAATACTGGATGCAAGTAAATTGATTATGAAAGCCAGTGATACCGAATGATATAGAAATTTCTTTATCAAAGTAAAAAAATTTGTTTTATGAAAATAATAATAAAAATATTCTTCTTCTTAATGGTTTTTACAGTAAATATAACTTCACAATCTCTTTCGGGTTTATCGGGATTACTTAACATACCGACAGCAGAAATTACAAGTGATGGCAGAATTAATATTGGTGCTAATTACCTGGAGAGGAATCACCTTAAATATGCCGGCGGTAAGAAGGATGTAATAGCCCCTTTCGTTACAATTGGTTTTCTTCCCTTCCTCGAAGTCTCCATCAGGATTACTCGCCAATTAAATTATTCGGGTGAAAGCCACGTAATGGATCGTATGTTTAGCTGCAAAATTAAATTTATTAATGAAGATAATTTTTTACCGGTGGTTGCACTAGGGCTTCATAATCCATACAGCACTGATCCAAGAGCAAAGCATTTTACAGCCACTTACTTTGTTTTATCCAAAAATATAGAGATTAATTCTTTTATTAATAAATTTCACGTTACACTCGGTTATGGTTCAGAAATAATTGAAGCCGAAGATTATCAGTATGTAGGTTTATTCGGCGGTGTTTCATTAACCATTTTCAAATCAATTGAAATAATGGGCGAATATGATGCTGAAAGATTCAATGCCGGATTCCGGTTTACTCTTTTCAACCATATCAAACTCCTAGGCGGAGTCATGGACTTCAAACATTTCTCCGGCGGCGCAGCGGTCAGTTTTGTTTTGTGAAGAGGAATTAGTAACAGAGTAACAAAGTGACAAAGTGACAAAGTAACAAAGATATAAAGTAACAGAGTTTTGGATGGAAAAGACACATAAGAATTTAGATTTACGAAAAAATTGAATCCAATTAGTAAAAACTACTTAATA
>DYHK01000051.1:4403-4649 GCA_020724205.1 Candidatus Aenigmatarchaeum sp.
TTTCCCTAAAGTGAGTTGCATTGACTTAAATCTCAGTTATGAGTTCCGGCTGTTTCTATTCCATCTATTATTGGAGAAGGAAGTGCATGCCATTCAAAGAAAGAATTTATTTCTTATATACAGCATCTGACCCAGAATTTGATTTCGATTGAATATCAAGAGTGGATTAATAAATTTTTTTATCCACTCGATCTTAACCAAACGTTTAAGCGATCATACTCACATTAATTGAATAGCCTACAGATC
>DYHK01000001.1:0-13188 GCA_020724205.1 Candidatus Aenigmatarchaeum sp.
TCCGTGTCCTTTTCCTTTTCCGTGTTTCTTCATGAAGCTTTTAATATTTTATGTGGCAATTTTTTTCACTTTATCCAAAAAGTCATCAGGACAAATAACAAAACAAGCACAATCAGTAATAATAACGTCATGGTATATTTTTGCTATTTCTCCACCCTCTAATATGTCTCCACTGCTTAAGCTCGCCATACTTCCAAAGCTATTCCTTCATTTCCAATTTTTTAAAAAATATGCGTCGGTAAGTATTATTGTTTTTTCATCTTTTCCAAACCCTACCAGTATTCCTGTGTTTACTCCACTTCCTATTCCTCTTGTTGCTACAACTTTCCGATATATTCTTCTGTTGTTTTTTCTTTCATTTTGTTTTTATTCCTCCGTGTCTATTTTATTTTTTAGTATATAGTTTAGTTTAAAAATATATGGTATTTCTTCGTAATCCAAGGTTTCTATTAAATTTCTATATTCTTCATCGTCGTAGTCTGATGGATTAATGCTTTCTTTGTATGCTTCTGTTATTTCTATTTCTCTTATGTTTATTTCTTCTTCTATGTTTTCCATTTTGTTTTTATTCCTCCATTACATTTTTTAGTGTGAATCTTTCGTCATATTTTCCCTTTGTGTGAATTTTACAGCAGTGTGCACATGCATATGCTCGTTTTATTTTCTTATAAAAATAGTAAATTTTGTTGCAGTTTATACAAATATATTTGTATTTTCCTCTTGGTACTTTTAACAAGGAGTCATTACAATATATTTGTGCATTACACCCTATTTCTTGGGCTTTTAATTTCCATTTATAACCATGATTATTATAAGGTGTTAAGGCATGTGCTATTTCGTGCAGTATAGTGTTTATTATTATGTGTTCTTTGTTCATTTCTGTGTATGTTTTACTTAAATATATGGTTTTGGTTTTATAATTACATGTTCCTAGTGCTCTTTTTTTGTTGTTATATTTAAACTTGTATTCAGGGCAATATTTTCTTATTAGATTTTTTGCGTGTTGTTCTGCTTCTTTTAAGTTCATTTTTTCATCGTCTCGTCTATCTACAACTTTCCTTATGAATTCAGCAACCATTAATGTTTTCCCAGAACCAGTTGGAGATTTGAAAACAACAGTCTCTCTTGAATCTCTATTAAGGAGCTCATTAACTTGATCCTTTAACTTAGCAATTGCCCTTTCTTGATAATCTTTAATCTCAATCATTTTTGAAAACCTTCCTATAAACCTTTAGAATCGTTTCTGGAATCGGACAAAGAGTTGCTTTATTCTTTAAAGCCTTGAATTCTTTTGTTGGAACAGAATCATCATGGGAGAAAACATAAATGTGTATCTTGCCAGAAATCTTTTCTGCGTCTTTAACAAAGTCCCCGATATATTCATCATCAAAAATAATTCCGAGATAATAATCTTTATTCTTGAATATCTTCCACTTTTTACCATCCTTAACCTTATCATAAGTGTTCTCTTTAATGCAAAGCATTTCAGTACACTTATCGACAAGCTTTCGCTTATTCTTATCAGTTTGTTCTGTTTCGACAAAATCAGTTTTAAGATATTTAAGATTGCCACCCAAACCCTTAACTTTCTCTTTGTTCATAGAAGTATATCCGTTGATAACTTTCGAAATTCTCGGATAACATATATCTGTGCAAATCTTATGCCCGCTACCATTATTATCCTCATTATTAGTACACAAAATAAATGACCTATTGCCCTTATCCTCGGCATTCATCTCTAAAACCGCATGAGCTGTTGTTCCAGTACCTGCAAAGAAATCTAAAACGACACTATCTTTATTTGTTGATAACTCAATGATTCTTTTAATAAGGGAGACTGGTTTCGGATTATTAAATACTTTTTCTCCAAATATATCTTCTAATTCCTGTGTTCCATTAGTCGTTGTTCCTACATCATCCCAGATTGATTTAGGTGTGGAACCTTTTTCTTTAGCTTCACTCAAAAATCTTTTCCTAGAAGGTTTGCCCTTCCCATTCTTTCCGAATACAATTTTTCCATCTTTGAGTAGCTTAAAATATTCATCTTCTAAAACTGCCCAATGACGCCCTTTAACAGGATAATATACTTCTCCTGTATTTGGATTTTTTATGGCATAAGATAAATTTTTTCGGACTCCTGCAGCTTCAAATGGATCTGCGACCCATGAGCCACGAGGATCATTATCAGGATTACTAAATTTGCCCTCATCAATTGGCAATTTGAATTTACCATTTTTTTTGACTTGTTCTCTTAATAATGATAAACTCTTTGTATAGACAAAGGTATGGTTATGATTCAAAGATACAATTGCGTCACTCGATACTGACTTTCTTGAATTCCAAATTATATCTATTACAAAATTTTCTTCACCAAAAATATCATCACACAATAACCTTAGTTGTGCAAATTCATTATCATCTATAGAAATAAAAATTGTTCCAGATTCACTTAAAAGATTCTTTGCAAGAGCTAAACGCTTAGACATAAAAGATATCCATTTACTATGTCTATACCCATCTTCTTTGTCTACAAATTGGTCGTTATACTTGAAATCTTTATTTCCTGTATTATATGGTGGATCGATGTAAATTGTGTCAATTGCTCCTTTGTGAGTAAAATTTAGAACAGCCAAAGAATGATAATTATCTCCTTCAATTAGAATATTGACTGGTTGATCTTTATCTGTGATTATCTCTTTATCTTTGACTTCTGCAAGAACAGGGAATTTGTCTTTACTTTCTGGACTAAACTCTTCTTTGGTTTTTTCGCCTTCCCAATTTATGAAATAATCAAAGACTTCCTTTGTTTTTTCTCGTTCCCAAACAAGGCCATAAGTTTTTTGTTTTTTTAGAGCAAGTATTTCTCTTATTAACTCCTCTTTTGACCATTCATCATAGTTCCTTTTTCCGTTGCCGTTAGCCATTTTAAGCCTTACCTTTTTCTTTTTTAAGTTCATTTTTTCATCGTCTCGTCTATTATATTAATCTCCTTCAAAGAACTCCACAAACCCTTCTCCTTAATCTGCCTCACACTTCCTTCTCCCTTCAACTCAATCCTCATTTTTTCACCTCACTTAAATCTTTTAATAACCAATAACCATCATTTAGACTATTATTAAAATATTCTTTCAATGCTTTTTTTAAAAAAGAATCAGTTATTTTTTTTGCTTTGCCCTCATCCCATACTGTATTTTCCTCTATATCTATTAGATATAAAGTTTCACCAACATATATTTCTTTACCATCTAAAATTTCTTTTATTTCTTCGTTGTTCATTTTGTTTCACCTCCATCAGATATTTTATTTATTATAATACTAAATAGTGAATGGTATTTATATATTTTATTGAAAATAAATAACCAGTGTTTCACATGGAAACATAGTTTATAAGTCATATAAACAAATAATCTCCATGAGAAACAAAGCATATATACCACACAATACAACCACAATAAAATCATAGACGACAAAACTCCACAAGAAACAAAAGAAAGTATATACTACACAATACAGGCATCCTTGCACATGAAAAAATAAAGCCATAATATATATAATAATACACATAATATATATATAATATACACAATACAATATATATAATACACAATACAATACACATATATGTAATATAATATATGTTTATGTATCATAATATACTATTATACATATAAATACATACCAATACACAAAAAAGTATACAACTTCACGAAAACCCACAAAACCACCACCCAAACCCAGACACCCCCACGAGGACATCTGTGTTTTATTTGTGTGTGTGTGTTTTTTTTTGGTATCTGTGTGTTTTTTGACCGATAGTTTTTTATATTGGTTTGTTTTTCTTTGTTTTTATGGGTGTTGTTCGTTTGAGTAGGAGTGGTTTGCAGGTTCAGTTTGTTAGTGATGAGGGTGATGTTTTTGTGTGTTCTAGGTCTTTTTTGTTGCGTTGGTTGGTTGATAGGGGTGGTGTTGGTGTGGTGTTGTTGTCTCGTTTGCCTTTTCGTTTGAGTAGGGATAGGTTTCGTGTTAGTCCTGTTTGGGATAGGTATGGTGGTGGTGTGGTGCCTGATGAGAGTTTGGGTGGTGATGTTTTGAGTAGGGGTTTTAGGGTGGCTAGGGATGAGGTTGATGTTTTTAGGGATAGGGAGGTGTAGTTCGTGGTGGTTAGGGTTTGTGTTAGGTGTGGTGGTGTGTTGAGGGTGCGTGGTGAGCCTTTTGTGGGTGGTGTGGTGTATTGTAGGTGTGGGGGTGTGTTTTAGTTTGGTGTTGCAGGAGTTGGTGGTGGATGAGTCTTTTGTTGAGGGCGTGGAGGGTTTTAGGGTTTTGCCTAAGGGTAGGGGTTTGTTGGAGTCTTGTAGTGGTAGTGTGGTTTTGTTTGCTGAGAGGATGTTGGGTTTTCGTTTGTATGCTTGGCAGGTTCGTTTTTTGGTTGAGGTTGAGAGGGCTGTTCTTGGGGGTGTTGGTTCTGAGTTTTTGGCTTTGACTAGTAGGCAGATTGGTAAGAGTACTAGTGTTGCTATTTTTAGTTTGTGGTGTTGTGTTTTTAATAAGTATCCTGGTACTGTTCATTGTAATACCGTGGTGGGTATTACTAGTGCTAGTGATGTTCAGGCTAAGAAGTTGTTGTATGAGATGAAGAAGTTGATTATGCGTGGTGACCGTTTTATGAGGGATTCTTATAAGGATGAGAATGGGGATTCTTTGTTTGCTTCTAAGAGTGGTGGTAAGGGTTTTTTTAGTCGTTTGTTGGATGATTCTGAGCCTAATAATACTACTACTATTACTTTTAAGGCTGAGTTGCCTCAGCATGGTGGTATTTTGTTGAGGGGTAGTTTGGCTGGTAGTGTTATTAAGAGTTATCCTCCTACTAGTGTTATTTTAGGGGAGACTTTTACTGTTATTATTATTGATGAGGCTGGTAAGAGTGACCGTATTAGTGATGAGTTTTTTTATGATTATATTATGCCTACTGGTAATAGTACTAATGCTATAAGGATTTATCTTAGTACTCCTTGGGTTACTAGTGGTTTTTTTTATAGGTATAGTAATCCTGATGATGAGTTTGAGGATAATCCTGATGTGAAGCGTTTCTTGTTTACTATTGATAGTATTCGTTTGGAGAATCCTGATTATTATATTTCTGTTAAGTCTCGGATTGATAAATTGGTTTTGGATGGTAAGTTTGATGAGGTTCAGAGGGCTTATTATTGTCGTTTTGTTAGGGGTGAGAAGTCTTATTTTAATCCTGAGAGTGTGAATAAGTGTTTTGTTAAGGATTATGAGATGTTTAGTGGTTTTGGTGGTTTGTGTGATTTGGGCGTGGATTTTGGTGGTAAGGTGAATAGTAAAACTGTTTTGACTATTAGTTCCGTGGATGATAAGGGTTTGGTTAGACGTTTGTATTGTAAGGTTTACGAGGTTGGTAAGGATGATTCTTTATTGGATGATATCACGGAATTGATGCGTTCTTTTAATATTCAGAGAATTATTCCTGATGATTGTCCTGCTGGTGATTATTTGATTAGGCGTATGGTGGATAAGGGTTGGAATGTGCATCCTATGAATTTTAGGAGTGAGAAGGTTAAGAAGTATGGTGCTTTCAGGGCTACTCTTAATAGGGGTGAAGTAGTAAGTTATGTTGATGATTCTTTGAAGACTGAGATGTTGTCTTTGGAGTTTGGTCAGGGTAGTAAGCAGAGTGTTATTAAGCATGCTCCTGGTTATAGTGATGATTTAATTGATAGTTTTGTTATGAGTACTTATTTTTTTGTGTCTGAAGAGTCTGGTTTTAAGACTTTTAATTATTATGAGGATGAGGAATGAGTAGGAAAAATTTTTATATGATTAGGAAGCGTTTCTTTGTTCCTAAGAAGGAGAGTGTTAAGGATTATAGTAGGAAGGGTGACCGTAAGACTTATGATTTTTTGTATGAGTCTGATTATTTAAGTGAAGAGGATGATGATTAGTTTCGTTTGTATTAGTGGAGGTTTTAGAGTTGCCAATATCTATTAAGTTGTTTAAGCATAATAATTTGTTACATTGTAATGGTTATAGTTTGGATGAGGAGTCCGTTTTGTATGATTCTTTGCTTAGGGATGTTTATGAGAATCCTCGTTGGTATCTTGATAATTTGGAATCTTTGTCTTGTTTTAGGGTTAGTTGGGGTTCTTATAGTAAGGGTAATGTGCTTCCTACTCTTCCTTTTGGGGTTGTTATTAGTAAAAGACAAAAAAAGAAAGGAAAGGTATTTAAATGAAATTACCCCTACTTTATTTAAGTGTAATGGTTAACCTTAACAGTTTAATTCTATTTAGATTAAAAAAATTTTCCCAAAACATTTTGGGTCGTAGCCCACAACTGAGTGGGTACATATAATATGCTAAGTAGAGGTAGGATTAAAAAGTGGCTAAAAAAAAAGAAAAAATAAAAAAAGCAAAAAGCAAGGATGTACTACAAGGTTTTTCATGGAATAAGGATGTAGCTACTATTTATCCTAATTTTAGTTTTAAGGCTGTTATTAATATGATGAATAATGACCCAGTAGCTAGGGGAGCTATGAGTCATTTCGTGGATAAGTTCATGGAAGGAGACTGGGCTATAGTAAAGAAGGAAGATAAAACTTATGATAAAGAGTTTGAGAATAAACTTCTTTATGATTTTAACTTTAATAGTGAAGTTCTAAGAAAATTAGCTATTATGGGAAAACTATTTAACAACGCTTTCTTAGAAATTGTCAGATTCACTGATAACAGTGTTAAATTTCTTAATGTTCTGGATTCAGAGAATATTGAACCTATCACTGAGCCTAATGGTGATGTAATAGGTTTTAAAAGTAAAATTCCGAATCCAAAAACTGGTGAATATCCTAAATGGTCTAGTGATGAGATTGTTTGGTTTAAGTTCAATGATATGAGTAAAGGTTATGCTCCTGTTGATACTAGAGCTTTATGGGAAAACTTGGTATTAAAAGATTACATAAAGAGATATATTACGTGGTTGTGGAAGACTGGTCAATATAGAGTTCTTTATAATTTTAAGGGAGCTAGTGATACCAATATTAATGATTTCTTAACGTATGCTAGAAAACATGATGATAATTTTAAAGCACCTTTCCTTTTGAGAGGGGATATGAATGTTACTATGATTAGGAGCATTCAAGAAAATGAGAATATTATTAGACTATTGTCTTATTTGGATAATCAGAGTTTAATTCTTTTGAGAGTTCCTCCTATTGATGCTGGTATACCTGATAGTAGTGGTAGGAGTAATAGTGATGCTCAGAGTAATAACTTCACAACACATATAAGTAGCTACAAATCAGTAGTAGCAGATACTATTAATAAGTATTTGTTCCCAAAAATGAATAAAGGAAACGACATAATAGTATTCTCACCAATAGACAGATTCAGTGAGAAAATGGTACTAGATAACGTAAACATAATGAAAAACATGGGTATGAAAGAAGAAATAATAATTGAATACTTAAATGACAAAGGAATGTTCTTCTCAGGTAAACAACTGTTTCAAGAAGTTAAACAATCAGAACAAAACAATGGATTAAAAAAAGACATAAACACTATGCCTAGCAGATTCAAAGGAACAGGAGCACCACTAGAAAAAGTAGGAACAGGAGAACAAAGCAGTACACGAGAAGACCAACTAATAAAGAAAGCATCAAAATTTGACATGTACCCATACACATACGAAATAACAAAGGAGTAAAAAAAAATAATAAAATGCCATACAACAATATAAATGATGAATCATTACCATCTTATATAAAAAATAAATCAGAAGTATTAAGAAAGAAATGGATACAAATATTTAACTCCACCTACAAAAAAGAAGGAGAAGAAATAGCATTCATAGTAGCAAACAAATGGCTAAAAAATCAGATAAAGATAACTACTACAACTGCTAAAACAGAACAAGTAACAAGAGAAATAATAAGATTCTCAGTAGACACAAAAGAGCTAATAAAGAAAACCGATAACGGCGAAGAGTACATAAGTGCAGTACTAACAGATAATTTAAGTGATAGTGAAGGAACAAAACTCCCAGACGAAATACTCAAAAAATGGGAGACACATATAAATAATAATCCAATAATAGGAGACATAGACCACGAGGAATATGACAAATTATTATCAAGTGGGCTTACTGATGAAGAAGTTCAAGAAAGACTAAGAGAGAAACCAGGAATTGCTAAAGCAATAAAAGCTATTTATGAAAAAGGAAAATTATGGATACAAGCCATAATAGATAAAAGATACAAAAAAGTAATAGAGAAAAGTAAAGGCGTAAGCATAGAAGCTATAATAACAAAAGATGGTAACGGAAAAATAATAGATGGAGACCTTCTAGGTTTCACATTTGGTATTAATCATACACCAGTTAACCCGAGAGCACAAATATTTACATAAATAATATTACTTTGATTAGAAGAGGATTGAGTTGAATTTGAAACTACCAAAAATATTAGTATTCACAGTTACATATGAAGGAAAAGATTATGTGTTCAACGAATGGAAACAATATGTTGACAACATAAATTATCCAAAAAATAATTGGTATCATTTAGTTATTGATAATTCCGAAAATGAAGAATACACCAAGAAATTAAAAAATCTTGGAATGAACGTTGTTCATATTCAGAGAGGAAACAACAGTAGGGAAGCGATAACTAGAGCACAAAAATATGCAAGAAGATATGCAATACAAAACGGATATGACTACATACTCTCATTAGAAAGTGATGTTTTAGTTCCACCAAGTATAATACAAGACTTGTTAAAATCAGGAAAACCTATAATAAGTGCTTTATACATGATTGGTGATAGAAGTAAAGGTGTTCGTGTTCCTTGTATAGCTCTTAGTAAATGGAACAGTGATTTAGGTGCTTGGGGAACTAGATTGTTAGAACCTGAAGAATGGAAAGACTACCTACACAACGGATTAAAACAAGTACATACAGCATGCATGGGTGTGTGTCTAATAAGCAAAGAAGTGTTTAATAAAATAGATTTTTACTATGATTCAAGATACGAGAAACATAGTGACGTATATTATTTTAATGATTGTTTCATAAATAGAATACCTGTATGGGTTGATACTGATATTTTTTGTGACCATAAAAATGTTAATTGGTCAAATGTAAAAGACAGATGATGAGGAGGAGTGAAGAAGATGAAGAATGAAGAAATAATGTTGGGAGATATACCAGAAACAGAAGACAATATTGGTATAATGGATGATTTAGGAAAAGAAATAATGGAGAGTCAAAAAAAACAATTACTCTCTGAATTAACAACATTTCAAAGTAATATAAAAGAAATAGAGAAAAGCAAACAGAATTTTAAAGACCAATGGGATGTTGACAATAGAATATATGAAATATTCCTTGAAGAATATAACATAAAGAAACTTAATCCAGAATTCAAATATGAGGAATCAAATGAATATTGGGATTTAAGAAAAAAACAACTAGAATACAAATACAGACAAGATAAACATATGAGTGAATCTAGACTGGAAGAATATGACAGAAAGAAAATTGTTTTACAAGAACAAATAGATATAATTAATAAGAAATTAGAAGAGATGGGTGATGAAGAATGAGTGACAATATAAGTAAAGAAGAACTTGATGCTATAAATAAAGACATAGAAGATGCTAAGCAGAATTTGGTGTCAAAAAATACTAACCAAGTTCTTGCTGATACAGAAAAAAAGATAAGAGAACAAGTTGAAAAAGAACTACAATCTAAGCAACAACTTGAACAGTTAGAAAAGGAAAGAAATGAATTGAAAGAAAAGTTAGCTAATAAAGAATTAGAAGCTAAACATAAACTTGAAATGATTCAGAAAAAAGTGGATGATATGGCAACGAGTAAGGCAGTGATAGATAATGCTTCTAATCCATTCAATAGACAAGCACAGATAGATGTAGATAAACTCAGCGACGAAGAAGTTGAGTCAATAGAAGAGAAAAGTGCTAGGTCATTCTTCGGCGTGGATTACGACAGATTTAATTAAAAAAAATATTAGGAGTGATGAAAAAAATGAATAGCAGAGAATTTATAAAGAAAGCTCTGGATACCACAAATGGATTCATTATGTCAGAGTCAGCAGAGGCTCAGGCAGTTAATCCAAACGTTTGGGATTACAGACTAAAAGAATACGAAGAAAAAGTACTAGTAGTAACACCACTAGCAGAATACTTTGATTTCAGAAAACCAGGAGTAGATTATAAAGTAACAATAGATGAAGCACCAAGTGTAGCATCAGCATTAGTAGAAACAGCAGATGTATCAATAAGTGCATTTAGTACAAGAAACGTTACATTTAGTCCTTCAGAGTATGGTGCAGGATATCAGTTGACAAGAAAAGAAGCAGTAAGAGCTTTCTTTAATGTAGCAGATAGAATGGTAACAAAACTAGGGTACTCACTAGCTCAAAAGAAAGATGCATTAGCAGTATCAACAATTTATAATGGAGCAACAACCACAATATATGCAAATAGTAAAACAGTAGCAACAGATATAGCAAGTACAGATACATTAAAATATATTGACATAACAAGAGCTATGGATACAATAGAACAACTATACTACACGCCAGATACAATGTTGATAAACTTTAGACAAAAGAAACAACTATTAGACCTAGAAACTGTTCATAAAGCTAACGAGTTTGGTACAAGAACAGCAATACAAAAAGGACTAGTAGGAGAACTATTTGGTCTACAAATATTTGTATCACACAGTATACCTATTGAATCTAATAAAGCTAAAGCTATAATTATGGGTTCAAGTAGAACTGGTGAAAAAGCATTTGGTTACGCAGTAAAAAGAGACCCTATGATAGAGAAAGAATATCATGCAAGGGGAAGATACTGGGACATAGTAGCACACGAAGAATACGATTTCAAAGTATTACATCCAGACGCTATATGCCTATTAGTAACTTATGCATAAATAAAATATTTTTTTATTTTTTTATTTTTTTTGTAATAGGGGTTTGATGTTTTATGAATAAGCGTGGTTTAACAGTAGGTGAAGAGATAGTGAGAATTAAGACCGACTTAACATATATAAAACAAGGTATTGATGATATTAAGGAGAACTTGAAAGAGGTTCCTAAGATTTATGCTACTAAAGCCGAGTTAAATAATTTACAGAAACAAACTAATGATAATAGTAAGTGGATTGTTAAGTATGGTAGGGATTTAGCTTATTTGTCTGCTTTTGTGTTATTATTTGCTAAGACTCAGGGATGGTTATAATATTAATGGTGATTGTGTATGCCTATAAGAAAAAATTTTGAGATGTATCAGGGTGATGATTTCGGTTTTGATTTCTATCTTAGACATAGTGATACTAAAGAGGTTATTGATTTAACTGGTTACGTTGCTAGGATGCAGGTTAGACCTAGTATTGGTAGTAGTGTTAAGTATGTTGATATTGATAGTGATGATAACCCTGATAAGATTAGTATAGTTGATAATTGTGTTATTGTTACTTTGAATAGTGCTTTGACTAGTACTTTGTCTTTTGATGAGGCTGTTTATGATTTGGAACTGGAGAGTCCTAGTGATGTTGTTACTACTTATCTTGAAGGTAAGATTGTGTTGAGTAAAGAGGTTACGAGATGAGTGTTGAGCTGGTTTTGAGTGAGAATAAGAATGTTGATGTTGATGTTTCTAGTAGTAATGTTTATGAGTTAGTAGTGAGTCATAGTAGTATTGGTGCTCAAGGAGCAGTTGGAGCTCAAGGTGCAACGGGAGCACAGGGAGCTACTGGTGCTCAAGGAGCAGTTGGAGCTCAGGGTGATGCTGGTGCTCAAGGAGCAGTTGGAGCTCAAGGTGCAACGGGAGCACAGGGAGCTACGGGTGCTCAAGGAGCAGATGGAGCTCAAGGTGCAACAGGAGCTCAAGGAGCAGATGGAGCTCAAGGTGCTACTGGTGTTGCTACGTTTAATCCAAGCCCAAGCAGTGACCACACAGGAAACGGAATAATCACAACATACACAGCAGGAGAAAACCTCGTCCTACCAGAAATATGCTATCTAAAAAGTGATGGTAAAATGTGGAAAACAGATGCAGATGCAGAAGCCACCAGTAAAGGAAAACTCGTATTAACCACAGCCACAATAAGTGCCAATAACACAGGAAGCTTCCTTGAATACGGTTACTTCAGAGATGACACATGGAACTGGACAGTAGGAGGCGTATTATATTTGAGCACTACTGCTGGAGAATTAACACAGACAGCTCCGAGTGGAAGTCTTGACATAGTCAGAATAGTAGGTTATGCTTATAGTGCTAACATAATATATTTCTGTCCTGATGATACTTATATTGAGGTGCCATGAATATGAGATATTTAAGATTGAATAATGGTTTATTTGAGGAGATTTATACGTCACAAGTTATCCCAGATGAAAAATTAAAAGATAAGAATGTATGTAAAATAATCACAGAGAGAGTAACAGTTGATGAGCCAAGAGAATCAGAATTAATAATTATTGATGATGTTACTGTTAAAGAGATTATTTATGAAGTGCCAGTTAGTTTGGATTCTTTGAAAGAGGATAAAAAAAGAGAAATAAGAATGAATGCTTCTGAGTATATTCTTGGTAAGTATCCTGATTATAAGCAGAGGAATGCGGTTATGCTTATTTATGGTAAAAGTTTTTTAGATGAAATGATTAATGAGATTAATAGGGTTAGAGATAAGGTTACTGAGTATGATGCCTTAGTGGATGAGGGTGTTCTTGATTTTGGGTGGGGTTTTGATTAAATGACACTAACAGATAACTTATTAATGGCTTATGACCTTAATGATACTTTTGCTGACAGTACAGGAACACTTGCAGACGCATCAAACACAAAGATAACTTTTACAACTGGAAAAATAGGGAAAGCAGGAACAAGCAACGGAACAAACACTTATAGAATAGAAATACCACATAATGCAGGGTTTAACACTGACACTTTTACTATTGCTTTCTGGTTTAAAACCAGTACAGCAAATGGTTATATTGCTGATAAAGTATCTGGTAGTATTCATAGAATAAGAATAATTACTGGTCAGTTTTATTATGAGAATGTTAGTGGTGGATTTTATAATGGCAGTGGTTTAAATGATGGTAACTGGCATTTTGCAGTCGTTAAAGCTAATGCAGGCACCTA
>DYHK01000001.1:13198-31788 GCA_020724205.1 Candidatus Aenigmatarchaeum sp.
ATTATAGTAAAATTGATAATGGTAGTTGGACTGCTGGCACAAGTCTTAGTACTGCAAGTGGTACTGGTGTATGGCACTGGTTTAATTCATATAATAATGCTGCTGGTTTTGCTGGCGAGTTGGATATGATTAATTTTTGGACACGAGTATTAAGTGATGACGAAATAACGAGCATATACAACTCAGCTCTTGGAAGACAGTATCCTTTTGGATGGACAAGAAAAATTATTAACAACATTGCTTTAAAGAAAATAAATGGAATACTAACTACAGGAATAAGTAAAATAAATGGTATAACAGGATGAAACTAAGCATATTCACACCAACACACAACACTAAATACTTAAAAGAATTAGAAGAAACCATACTAAACCAAACACATACTGACTGGGAATGGATAATCTTGCTTAATAATGGTGCATCTTATGAAGCATCTGATTTAAGAATTAGAATTATACAATCAACAAAAAACACCACGAAAATAGGAGCATTAAAAAAAGAAGCATGCAAATACGCATCTGGTGATGTGCTTGTTGAAGTTGACCATGACGATTTAATCACGAGTGACTGTTTAGAAGAGATTAATAAAGCTTTCATGGATGAAGAAACTGGTTTTGTATATAGTGATAACGCAAAACTCAGCAATACTTTTATTCCTTACAATCCTTCATTTGGATGGACATATAGCACATTTTATTATAAAGGATTAGAACTAATAAGAATGCATAGTCTACCATTAACTCCTCATAATATAAGTTATATATGGTTTGCACCTGACCACATCAGAGCATGGAGAAAAACAACATATGATAACATAGGTGGACATGATGAAGACATGAATGTTTGTGATGACCACGACTTAATTATAAGAACATACTTAATCACGAAGTTCAAATTCATAAACAAATGCTTATACATATACAGAATACAAGAAGACAATAATAATACATGGAAAGAAAGAAACAACGAGATACAAGAAACAACCAAGAAATTACACGACAAATACTTATGGATGATAACCAATAGATACTATGATATTAATAATAAAAGAAAAGAAGTTAGGGTGATTATATAATGACTAATTATACTAATGCAGGATTAGTAGGAGCAGAACTAAGACTAACAACACAATTCACAAACGACACCACGCCAAGCATAGGTGACGTTAATAGGTGGATTACTGAAGCAAGTGATTTAGTAGATGGTGTTACTAATAAGAAATGGGGAAAAGAAACATACACAGAATACTTTGATTATGATGGACAAGAAAGACTAATAACAAAGAATGCACCAATAGTAACCATAACAAAACTAGAATACAATGATGTTTCATTAGGTTCCACACCAGTATGGGTAGAGAAAGCAGAAGGAGATTATTTTGATGTGTATAAAGAAACAGGAGAAATACTCCTATTCCTAAACAAGTTCAGTCCTAAACACAAAGAAAGATGTATCAGAGTCACATACGAAGCAGGATTTGAAAATGTACCATATAAAGTAAGAATGCTTACAACTAAACTTGTAGCTCAAAGAATACTAAACACTAAGATAGCTGGTAATGTGGAATCTGACAATGATGGTGGAAGTATAAGCGTAGGAAGTATAAGTATAGTAGAACCTGCAAGTTACGGAGTTAATAGTTACAAGAGATTACAGGAAGATATTGATGTTTTATGGAATCAGGTCAAAGGAGAGTTCGGAGTCTATAGGTATTCAATATGACTAGTTATCAAGATAAAATAAGGACTAAATTGTCTAATAAAGTGTTTTCTGTAATAGGAAAAACCGTAACATTTAAAAAGAAGAATACCCCTACTTATAATAGTAGAGGAGAAATACAAACAGAAACATACACTGAAACAACAGAAACAGTAGTACCATACAACATAATGAGCAACACAAAAAGCTACGAAGCTTTCGGTGAACTCAACAGTGGAGACATGGACATAGCTGTTCCATACACAGTAAATGTATCTGTTGATGACGAGTTTTATTTTGACGAAGTAACATGGAAAGTTATGAGTGTTGAAAAAAACTTTTTACCAGATAACGTTGTGAGTATTGTCAGGGTGACAAAAAAACAATAATAAATCTACAACTAACGATACTAAGAAAAAGTGTCACAAAATAGTTAGTTGAAATATACATAATAAACGTTGAAACACGTAGGTGTGAATGAATTATGGTTAACAATGAAACATTAAGCGTAGACGTATTTGATGCTATAAAAACAAAGATAAGCAACGCATCACTAGTACCCACAAGTGAAACATTAAGTATAGGAGCATCATATAACGATAAAATTACTAATAAACCACAAGTAGTTATATATCCAGCACTTACAAGTGAAGACACCTATAAGTATGGTTCAAAAGAAGGAAAGAAACTTATAAATGTGGTAGTAGATGTTTATGCTCAAAGCACCCTTAAAATAGACCAAATAATGGACGGAATAAAAAACACCTTAAAAGATAACGATATAACTAACATATCACTTAATAGTATAGAAGAAGATTACGCTTTTAATAGTCCTGGAGACAATAAATATCACTTAAAATCTGCTACATTTACTTTCATAAAAGAGTAAAGAAAATGGTGAAGCAAGGAATATACATATCAGCAGATACCACAAAAGCTATAAATAAACTGGTCAAACTACAAGCTCAAGTAAAAATACTAGGTGACGAATCAGTAAGGACACTTGGTGAACTTGGTAAGTGGAAAGCTAGAAGCATAGCACCATATAGGAGTGGCTTAGTATACCGTAATATTATGTTACAAAAAAAGGAAGGATTAAACGCTTTAGTTATGGCTAAGAATCCTATTAACAGTTATCCTGGTGAACCTCATATTAGGCGTATTAGTAATTTTAATTTGGTTCGCTGGATGCATACAAGTCCTAAAGCGATTAGGCATATTCACAGTGGAGACCCAAGATTTATGTTCACCACACGTGAATACTTGAACAAGATAAAAGGCGGAGTTGCGAGGAGCACATTTAATAAACTAAAAATAAGATAGAGGTAAAAAAGATGACAGCAATAAATAGAAGTGCAATAAGTATATACATTGTTCCTGCTGGTACTAATGCAAGTGCCCTTGCATCAACAGATAAGGTACTAGGGGAAATAAAAAGTTATTCAAAGAGTGGTGGGGAAGTAGACGTAGAAAGTGACCCAGTATTCGGAGGATATGTTGACAAAGAAAAACCAAGAAGCCAAGTAGAAATACAACTAGAAATAGTACCAAGTCTTGACAACGCTGACAGATGGGATTCATTGATTTATGGTGAAACAAGTGGTGTTTACACTATGAACACTGTAGGTAGTGATAAAGCAGTTTTCATTGAAGCAGTAAGTGGTTCCTTGAAGAAATCATGGGGATTCAATAACTGTAACAGTGTTAACTGGGAAATAAGTCATAACGCAGATGATAACCAGACTGGAACGTTCACATTTAAATTTAGTCCTACAACTAGCAGTGGTGTTAGTAACTTTATGACTAAAGGTACAAGTGTAACTGTGCTTCCAGCATGGTCTACGCTGACAACTGCATAATTAAAACTTTTTTTTATTATTATATTTTTGTGTATAATAGATGATTGAAATGGATAACTATGAATTGGAAGATTTAGGTGTTAATGGATTCATAAGATTTAGTATAAAAGCAGATGACACAGAACCTAACAGAAAGACACATGAATCCTTTAAAGAATTCTGTAAAACAGAATGTGACGATAACTATACGCTAGGTTTAAGAAAGTTATTGGAGTATTATCAGCTTGACTGGAAATATGAATCTTTATGGGATGAAATAGGAATATTAAAAGGAGAATTAGAAGTATTAAAAAATAAGATAAAAGAAGAAAAGAAAGAAAAGGACAATGAGGTGTTTTGAGAATGAGTATGTTTGAAATATATAAGAAAGATATAACGATTAATATTAATGGAAAAGATTTAACGCTAAGTATTAGACCTCTCAGTGGTAGATTTTATGGTAAGTTCATAAGTGTAGTAAAAGCTTTCAATGGTGATATTAACGAGAAGGATTTCCTAGAAAAACTAGATGAAGACACTATGAATAAACTTCACGAGTTACTACTTGAAACTTTAATAAAAAGTTACCCAACGGAAGATAAGGAGTTATTGTCAGAGTTTGTTACTCAGAACATGTTTCTTCTTATACCAGGGTTTGTTGAGGTTAATATTAATAGTGGTAATGAAAAACCTAAGTGATTAATATGTTAGAAGGTTTGGATGAGTTCATTGAAAAAGGTTCATCTATTCCTAATGATGATGAGTTTATTTATTATTTGTTTTTTGATAAAGGTATTGGTTTGGATGTTTTTGTTGAGTTGCCTTTGCCTTATATATTTGGGATTTTAAAGACGCATAGATATATAAAGGATAAGGAAGCTGAGGGTTATAGTAAGTTGAAGAAGGGTAAAAATGCAAAATACTAAGAATGATGTAACAATAAATATAGGAGCAGTCTTTACTAATCTTAAGAAGCAATTAGCTTCTGCTAAAAATGAGGTTAAAAAAGCTTTTGCTACAGGTACTAATATTTCTATGGCTATGAATAATTTTGAGAAGATAAATAAGAATGTAGATGGATTTACTAAAGCCATATCTCCAGTAAGAAGACAATTTCAAGGATGGGCTATGAGCATAATGTTCTTCGGAATGGCTCTACAAAAGATATTCACAGATATATGGAAAAATGGAACAAAGACATTCAACGACATAATGCACAGCGTAGAAGGAACAGTAACAGGATTCGATATGTTGGATGGTTCAATTAAATATTTGCAGTTTAGTATAGGTCAAGCATTAGAGCCATTAGCTTTCATGATGATTCCTATTATTGATGCTGTATCAGAATGGATTAGTGAGAATGAGGGGTTGACTAGGACTATTGTTAGTACTGGTTTGGTTCTTGGTGGTATTTTTGCTGTTGGTGGTGCTGGTGCTCTTGCTATTAATGGTTTCCTAGAGCTAGGTGAGAAAATAGGGTTTATATTAACCAAAACTGATGGATTAAAAAATTTTGATTGGACTGCTCTTGGTAATGCTATTACTAAAGGGATTGGACTTATAAGTATAGGATTTTCGCTATTTATGGCTAAGGATGCTATAAATGATTTCAAGAATGGAAAAGTTATGGAGGGCTTACTTGAAGCTCTAGGGGCAACAGCTACATTTTCTGGTGGAGTAATGCTTTTAAAGGGTAAAGGTGGAGCTTATGGTGGAGCCTTAGTTGTTGCAGGATTTGCTCTAGACTATGCATCAAAAAATCAGAGCACTTTTTTACAAGACTTATTTAATCTTATATCATATATAATTCCTTTATTTGGTAACAGTGCAATATATATAGGAGAACTCTTTAACAAGATGTTTACAGACTTATATTATTCAGCAAGAATTGCGTGGCTAAAGATAGTAGGATTATTTACAGGAAAAACTGATTGGTCTCAAATAAGTGCATTAAAACTAGCAATAGAAACACCAGGTAAGACATGGCTTGAAATATATAAAACTCAGAAAGATAATATTCAAAATTTAGGAAAGGATATTCAAAATATGTATAACGATATGGTAACTGGTAAGCTTGATATAAAAGTATCAGATAATAAGGATACAAATAGAGAGCAACTACCATTATTGCATTATCAAGGTTATACTCCGTACTCTCCTATACATATACAAACATTAAATATTACCGACCCTACAGGAGTTATAACTAATGCTATATTAAAGGAAGCTATAAATAGGTGAAGAATCATGGTAGACTATATAAAAATATGTAATAGTGCACTTACACCAACAGAAATAATAATAAAATGTAACAATCTAACAATATCAGGAAGAAAAAACATAAAAAACGACCCTAATGCTAATGGATTAGACAAAGTAGAAGTACAAACACAAAGTTTTAATAATCCTATATACTCAGTAAGTGGTATAAATTTCACAGGAGAAATAGGAACACTAACAATGAGTCATTTATGGCAACTGCTAAAATTAAAGTATGATGGAACAAATCCAATACTATTGAGTGGGACGTATGGAAATGGTACTAAGTTAATAGGAATTAATGCAGAGCTAGAAATTCCTGTGATTATGGATAGTTTTAATTTTAATATAAGTACACGAGATACATTAAATGGTTATATGCCTAGTGGAAATATTACTTTTATTGAAACAAAATAATAAGTGATAAATGAGGAATTTATACATGTCATATGCTACTTGGAAAATATTACATAGAAAATTTTTAGATGACAATAAATGGAGTAATACTATTAATGATATAAGTAATTTTTATGACCCATTAATTGTAGTAAATATAGGTACTGGAAAAGATAGTTTTGAATACAAAATAAATAACTTTAATAATAATTATACATACACTTTTTCACCAAATGATAAGATATCAGTATATAGAGTATTAAATAACCTAATAGTAAACACTAATTCAGACTTATTAATGGAATGTACAGTTAATAATGTTCCAGAAACTATAAACAACAACAACCACTTAATAAGAGTTAGCACCTACAATTTTAGTGAGTCATTAATGGGAGCACTAACATTCATAGACGCAACCAACCTAACCATTAGTGAAGCAATACAACAAGCACTACTACAAGTAGCTAGTCAAAATGAAAACTTCAAAGTAACATGGCATCCAGACAACCTAAACGGAACAAACTTAAATAGTAAAGGACAATCATTCCCATATGTGTTAGAAAGATTTTATAATAAGCCTATAAAAGAATTATTAGAAAAATATAGTAGAAACGAAAAAACCTTAGACGGACACTACATGTGGTATGTAGATAATAATAATAGACTAGTGTGGAAGAAAAGACTAGATACAATAAATCACACATTCAATTCAAGTACTTCATTATATAAGTCTTTGAATATAAAGAAGGATATAAATGAAGTAAAAAACTACATAATTGTAAAAGGTGGTCGTGACCCTGCAGGAAACCCAATACAAACAGTATATGCTGATTATACAAGTATAAGTAAACATGGTATGAAGTATTATGTTTTGACTGATATTACTGTTAATGCTCAAGCTTTAATAAAAGCAGACATGGACAAAGCAGGAGTAACAACAGGAACGTACCCAGATAGTTATCCTTTTACTACTACGTGGAAATCAAAAAACACAGGAAATTATGTTACTGTTGATAACGCTTCAGAATACAATGAGGCTGTACGAAGTCATATAAAGATAGTATGTAAGGAAGAGGGAAGATTGTTTGCTGAGCTCAGAAAATATGGGAAATTAAAAGTGGAGATAAGCTTTGGATTAGGAGATGTAACTTGGGGTCTTGGAGAAGTAATAAGTTGTATTATTCCTAGTGTGAATGGTTCTGTTCCTAAGTTACTTAGGGTGCAGGAGATTCAGTATAGTAATACTGGTGATACTTATTATTTAGAAGAGGATATAGGAAGTTTGTGAGTGGTGATTGAATATGATTACAAATATTATGTTAAATGCAATGGCTGGTGTCTTAAATGGAGAATCACCTGTTTTACCCAATTATTTATCAGTAGGAACAAGTACTATAAATGCTTCTGCTACTGATACTGCTCTTGATGGAGAAGTAGGTAGTAGATTTAGTACTAATAAGTCTAGGATTGATAATGTTACTAGTGTTAGTGGTATTAGAAGTGGTGTTAGCGTTATTGATAATATTAATGGTGATTCAATTAAAGGAGTAGCTTTTTTTGATATAAGTAGTAATGGTAATATGCTTACAGTTTTGTCTTTGCCTGGTTTATTACAGACTACTAGTTTTGATATTGAGTTTAATGTTGATTATAGTGTGGTGCGTAGAAGTTGAGTGCAGAAAGAGACCTCGGTATATTATTAGGTGGTATGATTAGTGAGCAGAGTAGTATTAAGAGTAATCTTAGTGGAGATGACCCTGAACAGCAGTTACTCATTGGTGGTAGTGAAGCCATTGTTTTGAGTGGGGAACTTAGTGTTAATAAGTTGGTCATTGGTACTTCTACCTTTGTTGTTGACCACCCTGTTTATGGCAATATTGATAGTAGTGTTTTGGTTATTGATGGTGATTATGATAGTGTTGAGTATGGTTGGTATACTCTTAGTTTTTAGTGAGGTGTGATGATTTATGGTTTTAAGTAAGATTATTGGTGGTTCTCCTGATACAGGATTTAGTAGTAAGTTGAATGGTAATAGTGCTGAGTTTTTGACTGTTCAGGGGTTGAGTTGTATTAGGCAGTTGATTGATAGGACTGGTGTTTGGAGTAAGGGTTTGATTGATGGATGGGGAGAGGCGTATGTTGATGCTGATGGTAGAGAAGGAAGTGTTACAACAACATGGTCGAATAATGAATCAATATTTGTTACAAACAAATATGTGCCAGGTCTTTCAACAGATATGGCTACAGGTGATACCACACATGACCCTGATAGTTTTTCTAATGTTTCTAATGCTTTTGATGGTGATGCTGATACTTATGCTGATAAGTCGGCTTCATCTTTTAATGTGGCTCTTGGAAAAACATTCAGTGCAAGATATGTTTATGCTGTCAGATTTAAAGCTATGAGTAGTAATAATAGTGGTGGAGCTAATAAGACTATTTATGTTGAAACTTATGATGGTGGTTCATGGAATATAGTGGCTACATTTGGAGGAACGACAGAGAGCATTACTTCTTCTGAATATGTTATAATTAATGATACGGTTCAAGGTATAAGAATAAGAATGGTGGCTACAAGTACTGGAAGTCCTACTACTGGTAGTGCAAGAGTTTATGTATTGCAATATTCTACAATTAGTGAAACAGAAATAGAGCATACAATTCCAAGTGGTACTTTCAGTTCTACTATAAGTAAGAGCATAGGAGTTCCGCTTATAAGTGACTACGAAGCAGGAATAGACATACAATATAAATTAACTAACGCAACAGAAGATACTGGTTGGCTTAATAGTTATCCGCCAGAGATAAGCAGTTTTACAGCTTTCACGAGCCAACCTACTAAGTTAATAGTGAAGCTTATACCTAAGAGTAGTAGTCCTACGAGTGGTTATCCGAGTATAAGAGGTTTCTGGGTGAGAGCAACATGATATTCAAAATACCAAGACACATAAGCAAAGGAATAAACTTACACGAATACATTAGTAAAGGATTCCTAAATAAATCAATATTATACATGATAGACTGGAAAACAAGAAGAAGTGTAATTCTAAGTAAATGGTTATCAGATTCAATGAATAATTTATCAGATGAATTTAAAGAATATGCTTCTAAGATAAAGAAAGGAGAAACAGATGACGAAACAATTATCAACATACTACAAAAAGTAAACAAAGACTTAACATATGTATCTGATAAAGCAGTGTGGACTGTTGATGAATACTGGCAAACACCAAATGAAACTTTGCAAAAAATGACTGGTGATTGTGAAGATGGTAGCATCTTTATTTATGCGTTAGCTATTCAGAAAGGTATAAGTAAGGATAAACTATTAATTATTTGTGGTGATGTTACTGGTGGGGGACATTGTTGGATAGCTTATAAGCCAGATGAATACCCATTAAACTTCGTATTTATAGACTGGTGTTACTGGTATAACAAATACAGCATAGAAATAAGACCATTCTTTTACGTAAACAAACAAACAGTTCTTGAATACAACTCTAAAGGACAGCAAAAGGTTGGTAATTATAAGAAGATATGGTTTGCTTTTAATGAAACATGGAGCAATACCGAGATAAAATATAAAAACAACTAAGTAGGTGATTATAAAAATGACAGGATATGATATAAAAATAACATTAAAAAAAATAGGAACAATGGTACTAATAATGCTATTAACAGGAGCAGTAACAATTCTAACAGGAAACGAAGTACCTACGGAACTTTTACCGTACACAGCTCTTGTACCTTTAATATATGGAGTCTTAAACTATTTGAAACATAAAGACGATTAAATTTATAAATAAATATGCTTTTCTTTATTAGATATTTGTTACATTAGATATAACTATGTAATCATAATTATATCTGTAGCATATAACAGTATATTAGTATATTGTTATGTATATCCGTATATGACCAGGAGGTGGTTTAATTGGATACTAAAAAAATAATAGCAGGAGCTACACTACTAACACTAGGTGGAGCACTACTTGGTGGAGTAATAGGATACAACCTATATGAACCTAAAACGGTAGTAATAACAGAAACCAAAGAAGTAGTAAAAACGCAACTAGTAGAAGTTGAAAAAGAAGTTCAAATACCAGTAGAAGTAATAAAAGAAGTGCCAGTAGATAATGGAAACTTACAACTACTACTACAATATGGTTATGATAATGAGGGAGACCTATCAGGAGTCTATGATGACCTAAAAGACACAGAAATAGACCAAGTAGTCAATAGGATAGTATTCATTAATGACGCTAAAGCTATTGCTTTAAATGAAGTCAAAAAAGGAATATTAGAAGAACTACATAAATCAGAAGTAACTATGTCAAGTGGAAGTATAGTTAAGCTTTATAAATCTGACATAAAAAGATTAAAGTTTAATGAAGATACTTTGGATATCGTTGTTGTTGAGAAAGATTTTGATGACAAAGATGCTGAAGTAAAAGTCACTGGAAGATTTGAACAAGAAAACGACAAATTCAATTTTGAAGCAATAGTTCTTATAAAAGATGGAGCATTTGATGAAATTGAAACTGTTTCAATATCTGAAAGAATATAAATACAAAATAATGCTATTAATAATATCTATATTAATAGTATTAATAACATTATTATTGGCAATTCGCTAATAATGATGTTACACTAACTTTTTTATTTTTTTTATTTTCTTTCTGGTAACCATGAACCATATTTTTTTATCCAGTATTCTTTAGCATTTTTTATATTAAGTTGCCAGTCATTTCTAGGTCTTATAACACTATTATTTATACTATTAGGTATTTCCTGCAATAAATCAGTGCTATTTGGTAGGTCTGAGAAATGCCAGAAAGGAGTAGTAAATCCATATAATCCAGCTCTATAAGTATGTTCTACGTGCTCAAAAGCATTTAAGAAGTTTTCATCAAAGTATCCTATCTTTTTTATAGTATCCTTGTGATAGTAGCTAAATGCTCCTACTATGTTGGGATAGCAAAATACTCCGTTATAAAAATGCATACCATTATTATTATGTTCTCCGTGCTTACCAAAATTAAGATGCTTAATCTTCTTTAACATACCATATGCTATGTAATGTATACAGGTTTTATTATTCTTCATTAATATATCATCTTCCATTATGAATAAGTGCTCACAATCTGTATTCATCATATAGTTTAATGCTCTATTTTTTGTTCTAGCCACACCACTATTCTTGTCATTGACTAGTACCATGTATCCTTTTTGTCTTAGTTCTTGTAGGTATTCTTTGTATCCTTCTTGGGTGCTTCCATCATCTATTATTCCTTTTATATTTGCTCCTCCCCAGTTATGTTCTTCTAGACTTCTTATTACTTGTTTAAGATATAATAGTCTGTTATATGTTACTATGCATAGTCCTATATTCATTTTCGTTCTCCCCATTTCTTTAAGTATAAGTCCATGTTCTTACTCATAACTTCTCCAACGTTGAAAAGGTTCATGGTTTTGCTTAAAAGGTGTTTTACTACTACGAATTTGTCAACCATTATTTTTCCGTTCATAAGTTTTAATCTTCTGCAAAAATCGTCATCTTCATAAGTTCCTACTAGGAATCTTTCATCAAAATAACCTATCCTTAAAAAGTCTTCTCTTCTTATAACATAACATATGGCTGGAAACATTTTTACTTCAGTATACCTATCACCATACTCATTTAGTATTACGTGTTTGTAAGCTTTTAGACCAGGATTAGTATTATCTGGGCATATAAGTGTTGCATTTGTATTTAGCATACTTACGCCGAGTTCTTCTAGCCATACTGGACTTTCTGGGAAAACATCATTACCAATTATACATAGTATGTCTCCTGTGGCTTGTTGTATTCCTTTGTTCATACTATTACTGAATCCTTTATTTTCTGATAAATCTATTCTTGTTGTTATTAGTTCGTGATAAATTGGTTCACTTCCTGCATTAACCACTATAACTTCTCTGTTTACTGGTAGTCTTCCTTTTAGATTGTCTAAGAATTCTTTGGTTAGTTCTTCGTTCTTGTAGTATGCTGTTATTATACTGAATTTCATTTGTGTTTCACCTTTATTACTTGTTATCCATATGAATTATTATATAAACTTTTCTATTTTTTATCTTTAAATGACAAGTCGTTTATAAACTCTTTGTTGGATAATTGACAAACTATATCTGATATCAACCTCAACATCTCTCTATGACTTTTTAGCTCTTTCCATCTAACATAAGAATAACCAAAAAATTCACCTTGTTTTTCGTATAACTCAGTTATACTAATTTTGGTGTTACCTTCTTCGTCCTTTTCTTCTATAAGTGCATATCTCCATTCAGTCATACTTATTCACCTTCTTTTATCATACTAGGATTCCATACTCTTTTATACTTCTTGTACATAACACTTTCTAGTAACATACATGTATACCCTTTATAGTTGACAAACTTATGATTTCCATCTATGAATGTATCATCAATACAGTCTACTTTTCCGCCTATTTTGTTTATGTATTCATTATGCCAGTTGTATTCATAATTGACAGCGTCTTTCTTAGTCTCTATAAAAGGGATATTTAATTGTTGTAGTATTTTTCTTTGATATTTACCCATATACATTAAGTATCTTGGGCTTAGACAAACACTTTTATCTTTATATGTTTCAAATAGTTCATCAAATATGTCAGTATTTTTTATACGTATAGTATCTTGTAGTAATACAAATTCGTCTATATCTGTTTTGTCCATCATTATTTTTATTGCTCCTAACTCATAACCGTCATATCCATTAAATAATAATGTAAATTCATTTTGTAACGATTCATAATAGTCATCATGAACTTCTTGTATGGTTTTTGATTTGTTTATTACTATGTATTTTTTGTATTTATTATAACCTTTTAAGTCTTGTACTAGGTCTTCTAAGAATATTTGGTTTGATGGGTGTGTTACTATTGTTATAGCTTGTTTCATTTTTTCCACCTACTATACTTTGAAACTGTAACTTCATAACCTCCATCTTGGCTTGAGCCAACCATACAAGGTCTCCAAGCACCACAATCTCTGCATTTAATAGCACAATTGAAAGTAACCCAATCATAGTTTTTGTGTTTACATATTGATTGTTTCATAATCCTGCCTCCCAATCAGGGCACTTACTGCCCCATTTATCATAAAATACTTGTCTATTGTGTAGTCTTAAATTCTTGGTGAAATTACTAGTTTCTCCCATACCTATATGTTTACCTTTAACTAAACCACTTATAAATATATTTTTATTGTTTCTTAGTAATGTCCTGCAATAGTCATAATCTTCAAAGAATAATCCGTCTTTAAATACTTCATCAAATAATAGTATGTCTTCTTTTTTTGTGAACCAAAAGTAGTTGGGTATTTCTCTGTATACTTGGAGCAAGTTGGGGATACTGGATGAGGGTAAATACCAGTATTCCCCTAAGTCTGGTTGAATAATACTTGCTCTATTTTCTTCATACTGCTTGATAAGTATCTTACCAAAATTTTTAGTGTATAAGAAAACATCATTATTACAAATTATGATGTAGTCACCAGTTGCTTCTCTTATACCGTTGTTAAATACTTCAGTGAAACTTACGTCTTTATTTGTTTTTATTAGTTTAAAAATTCCTCCTGTTTCTATTACGTCTTCTTCGTTGTTATTATTTACTATTATTAGTTCCCACTCTATGTCTTCATCTAGTAGTGGTATATTGTGTTGTAGGAATTCTTTTATCATCTGAGTATTTTTTCTGTATGCTGTTACTATACTTATTTTTGTCATAAAATTGTAGGCAGGATACCCAAGACTTTAGTCTTGGAAGGAATGCCGTCGTCGTTAGCATTCTCACCTGATTTTACCTCCTTCTGTTTTTGCATAAATTCGTTAAAATCTCTTTGTGCAAGATGGTCTTTAGACAAACCCTTAATTGAATAAATTGTTTTTTCCATAGCACAATTTAGAATATGTTTTCCCAATTCTGGATTAACACAATTTCTTATGATTTGGTCTTTATGATGTTCAAGTTTTATACCATTAAGATTAATGCCGTATCTGTCTGTTTTTCCAGTAACTTGATTATGCTTGACATCTGGTTTATCAAAAGTCTTTTCTTGAATTGGAAAGTTACTCCAAAATAAATGCCTATCCAGTCTAATTGTTGGTTTTATTAATGGTTCATAATAAGGAACAACATTCTCAACAACCCATTTCTTATCCTTACAGAAATGCTGTAAAAATATAATTTGTTGATATAAAGACATATCTGGTAACTTTGCATCGTAACTTCCTCTTTTTGAAGCAAGATAACGCATTTTGCTATGTGTTTGGCAAGGAGGACTACTCCATATTACATCAAACTCTCTCCAGTGTTGTAATAGATACTCAATAGCATCACCAACAATTACTGTATCCTCTGGATAAAACTTCTTGTAAATATCTGCTATTTCTTGATTATATTCAACAGCAGTTACTTCAACATCAGTTCCCCATTCTTTACGATTTCCACCTATTCCTGCATATAAATTTAATATTTTTACCATTAGAAACGCCCCAACTTTGTTTGTGTAAAATTGCCTATCTTCTGGCTTGGATTTCCAAAGACAGAATACTCAAACACATCCTTTCCTTGCTGTTCAAGAATGTATCTCTTGACTGCTTCTTGACTAACGTGACCTGCACTTCCACAATAGTATCCTATTGCCCAAAGTGAATCATAACCTTTGCCATAATGCTTCTGTCTTCACATTGTCCATTGATTATTGTTCTTAACACTTCAGCCACCTTGCCTTTCAATACTTTTCTCCGATACTTCGGAATCCATATTATATGGTAATTGATATTGAACTTGCAGTGAGAACCTGTCCTCACTGTTGCAATCTTCACATCCAGATTGCATTTTACTGGATTGAAATGCGGATATTCTTTTGTAGTCATAGCGACCACCTCCAACTTCTGAGGTGGTTGCATAATCGTTAGAGGTTGTGCCTTGTAGCGAACCCTTCAAAAAATCTTTAGGCATAAACCGACCTTTCAATGAAAGGGAAAGATTTTTGATAGAGGGTTTGCGTGGTACAACCTCGTCAGTCGTTCCGTAGTCAGAAACTACGGACTTCAGTCCGTTAGAGTATGTCATTTGTTTATCCTCTTTTTCAATTCAGATGAACTAATACTTTCAGTATATGGTACATATATTATTTTATCAATGTATAGATTGTAGTAGTGACTTCCTTTTTCTAGTCCTATTTGGTTAATGTAGTCTTTCTTTAACCAGTCACTACCTATAACTATCCAACTTGGTTTAATCTTTTTTATAAGACTTAGACCATTATCCTCATTAACTACTACTATATCTACGTACTTACATTGTTCTATTATGGATGCTCTTTCATCTAGATTCATTACGGGTTTTTTTCCTTTGTATTTTTTTACGAACTCGTCTGTGTTTATTCCTACTATTAATTTTTCTCCTAGTTGTTTAGCTCTTCGTAGTAGATTGAAGTGTCCTTTGTGAGGTAAATCAAATGTTCCTATTGTTAGTACTGTAGTATTATTTTGCTTCTCCATAGTTGTATCCTTCTCCTATTTCGCTTATGATTGGTACTTTGAAATTTACTACTGATTCCATTGTTTCTTTTATAGATGTTTTTGCTTCGTTTATATATTTTTCGGTCACTTCAAAAACGTATTCGTCATGAATACATGCTATTATGTTCATTTTCCATTCTGGGTTTCTATGTTTTAGGTTTAGTAGTTTTATTCCTGCTATTCGTATCATGTCTGCACTGAATCCTTGAATCAAGAAGTTAAATGCTTGTCTATATGCTGATGATGGGTAGTATCCTTTTTCGTTTTTGCTGAATCGTCTGCGTCTTCCTGTTAATGATTTTATGTATCCGTTTCTTCTTAGAAATATGGCACATTCGTCTATACTTTTTTTTACACCTGAGAATGAGTTGAAGTATTTGTCTAGAAATTGTTGTGCTTCTTCCTCGGTGCAATTCCAATCATTACTAAATCCCTTGGCACTTTTTCCGTAGGCTACACCAAAGTTTATACTTTTAGCAATAGTTCTACTTACTCCAAATTGATTAGCTGTTTCTTGGTGAAAGTCTTTTCCACTCTTAAAAGCTTCTATCATGGCTGTGTCATTACTTATTTGTGCTAATACTCTGAGTTCTTGTCCACTGTAATCTGCTACTATTAGTTTTTTACCTGGTGATGCTATGAAACATTTTCTTACATCAATGGATAAGGATTCATTCTTTTTTGGTAGTTGTTGTAGGTTCGGGGAGTTGCTACTTAGTCTTCCTGTTCTTGTTCCAGTATCATTAAAATGTGTTCTTATTTTTGTGTCTGGGTCTATATAGTTTTCTAGTGTTTCGTAGAATGAGTTTAAGAGTTTTTGGGCTGTTTTGTATTGTTCTAGTATTTCTATAAATTCGTGTTTTCCTTTTAGTATGTTTAATGTTTTCTTGTTGGTTTTGTTTTTTCCTGTTTTTGTTGTTTCTATTGGTTGTAGTCCTAGTTTTTTAAATAGTATATTATTTAGGTGTTCTGTGCTGTTGAAGTTTATGTTGCTTTTTATACTCATTTCACCTGTTAATGTATACTGGAATACATATTTCTCTCCTAATATATCCAGCATTTGTTTTTCTAGTTCAAATACCAAATCTCTTAACTTATGTTTAGTAATAACAATCTCCTCTTTATCTACTAAAAATCCGTTTGTTTCCATCTCAATTATAACCCTAAGGAAAGGCATCTCAATCTTTCTAAACAACATTTCCAGTGACTGTTCTTTTAATTCTTTAGAAAATAATATGGCTAACTCCCAAGTCCACAAAGCATCATTAAGAGCATACTTATAAAACAACTCTTTACTCTTCTTTGCAACCTCATAACTTACAATATCATACCCTAAAATTTTATTAGCCAACTCCTTTAATCCATGCTTACTATTTTCATCTATTAAATGATGAGCAACCATAGTATCAAACCACTCAGCACTATTAAAACTCAAACCATATTTTTTAAGAACTTTAAAATCAAACACACAGTTATGACAAATAACTATACAATCTCTAAACTTACTAGATATTAGTTCTGAAGGAAAACAATCTTTAATAACAGAATAATCATTAATACTCACAAAATCAATATAAACAATAGTGGAACCATCACACAAACTTATACCTTCTAATTCTTGATTAGAATAATTAAGAGATGTAGTTTCTGTATCTAAACTGAAACATTTGAAATTGAAGGATTCCTTAAATGTTTTTATTTCTTCTTTTGTTTTTACTATTATCTCCCTCATAAATAAATAAAGAACTACTATCTATTTAAATCTTTTGGTCATTTTTCCATCAAGCTTTTTATAATATTCCTGATGATGCTTAGGAAACTTCTCATTACACATCTTTCTAACTATCCTTTCTTCTCCAAATAATGAACGTCTTTTTTTTCCAAGAGCAAAACTTATTTCTCTATGAACATTCTCATGAGCAATAGCCTTACTAAACATTATTATAAATTTTTTAGAGCTATGTGTATCATTCCACAACTTTTGAATATTAACATATATATCATTATTCTTATAAAGGAAAGCACTAAATATACTAGCATCCTCTCCATCTATTCTTTTCACAATTTTTAGTTGACTATTTCGCTTTTTCAATTTTTAACCCTCTCCTACAAGTTGATATGTATAACCTCTAAATAATTTAGAATTATTCATCTCCATAAACCTATATAATCTATCTTTTTTCTTGAACAAATATATATCTCCACCAAGCCTATTATCCCTGTAACCAAATCCTAAATATTCTAATTTCATACCTTGCTCTATAACACCTTTTGGTAAAGGTATCCTCCACACCATCTCTTCTAATCTCATACTCTCACCACCTTATAATCCTCACTTACAAATAAATTAATAATCTTGTAGTCTTTAAATAAATCTTTAAGTATCCTATTACAGTCCTTTTAATCATTACTTACTCTTTTCCATGATGAATACATCTTCTTTGCCATATCATATTCCTCTAACTTAATAGATGCTTCTTCAAAGCAACTCATAGCGGTTAAAGCATTCTGATAATCAATATCATTAATGATATCATCTAGGTTTTCACTTCCCATTTAACATTCTCCACTTTACATATTCGGCACACTGTATATTAAAATATACTGCGGATGCATGGTCTTCATCATCTTCTCCACTAAGCCACTGCATAAAATGTCTAAATGCAGAAGACTTAAATCTTTCTAACTCTTCATCTGTTTTTGCTAATTCCCAGTTTCTCATACCATACTTTTCCTTTCCTTTAGTCATGTGTGAAGCCCATCTAGTAAACATCTGTTCACTAAAAGGTAAAAGTTTAGGTGTTATAAGG
>DYHK01000001.1:31798-33426 GCA_020724205.1 Candidatus Aenigmatarchaeum sp.
ATCATTCCAGTGGTATATTCTTGCCTTTTCCCACTATCTTTTATTACAAATTTATTACTCATAATAACACCTCTACAAAATTTTATATTAGTAGTTATATGTTACTGTCTGGTTTCTTATCTATTTTTAAGCTTTTTGAACCTCTATACCAATGACCACAATCTTGACATTGATATCTAGGAAACTTATTAACCTTAGTCACATATACTCCTCTTCTCTGCACATGGTCGGATGTACACGTAGGGCATCCTTCTTTTTCTGAATATATGGTTAAGCTAGGATGGTTATTCATATAGGGTCTTAGTTTTAGATATAGTTTCTCGGTTAGTATTGTATCTTGGTGGTTGTATTTTTTCATTCTATTCCATGCTTTTTTATCCCCTTCTCTGCATTTTAACCACATACTAAATCCCTCATGTTGCATCTTATTTCCTATACTTAAATAATCTCCTAGGTCATCTAGTTTGTAACTGCTTAGTTTCATTATTCTTTTTGCTTCGGTTTTTGTATCTATTAATTTGTATGTTGTGGGAGGATTGAGATTGTGTTTTAAGAATCTGCTATTTATGTATCTCATATCAAAGTCTTTTATGTTATGACCTATTAGTATATCTGCTTTTTCTATTAGTTTGTGTATGTCTTTTACTATTTTTTGGTCGTTCATTTTTCCTGGTCTATAGTCTTTATAGTCTATTAGTGTTTTGGTTATCTGATTTCCTTTTAGCCATTTAGCTGAAAATCCTATTATTTGTCCATACTCTATGAACTCTAGTATTCCTGTTTGCCATTTGTGACCCCAGAAGTATCCTGTGTGAGGGCTTGTTTCTATGTCTATTGTTAGTATTTGTGGTTCTTTTATTTGTCTTTCTACCATTTCTTTCATCACCATTTTTTCTAAATTCATAAGAATATCACCCCTCTACTCTTATAATGTAGGGGTAACATTCTTTATAAATGATTGTATTATAATACGAATTGACTAATAGGAGTGTTATTTATCAGGTATATATTTCTGTATAGTATTCTCTGAGTATCCTAGTCCTCGTATTGTTCCTTTTATTTGTTCTATTAATGTTTCTATGTCGTCATCAACAAGTTGTATTCTTACATAGTTTCCATTATTCCATGTTGTATCTGCTATTAAGACGTATTCAGTTTCTTTATCCATTTTTTTGTTCCTCCTCTTGTTCATATTTTAATCCTATATCTGCTAGTAGGTCATCTAGGTATTCATTCCAGAATCGTATACTATAATCCTTTTCCCAATAATAGTATACTTTCCCAGCTATTTGTCTCTCATTTAACTTATTTCCACCTGCATATTTATACCAATCTATACAATACTTAATAAGTTCTTCTTTTGTATACTTATTTCTTAATATTCTTATTAATAATAGTAATGCTCTTTCTCTCCCATCTCCTATTCTTTTTAATTCTTCTGTTTTGAATAAGCTTTTTACTTTTGGTAATTCTTCAAAACCTTTTATATCTATACTTACTCGTCTCTGTAATACTATACTTTTAGCTTTTACATATTTGTTCCATACCTCTTTATTTATAATATTAAGTTTTGGATAGTCTTTACTTTTATATATTAGAGACTTACTCTTTCCTGTTGATTCATGAAG
>DYHK01000052.1 GCA_020724205.1 Candidatus Aenigmatarchaeum sp.
CAGTACAAAACTTAATATCTTCCTCATCCGAAATCATTTCTGAATTATTTTCTTGCTTGGCTTTGGATGGAACAAAGATTAAAAAGCCGTGTTCACCTCTGCGAACTATCCTTTCGGCTTTCTTCTCCCGGGAGGATGGAACCCCACATTGTTGCAATCCACCTACAACCGTGAAATTAATTTCCGATTGCGCAACTAAAAAACATTGGTTGTTCTTTTAGCCACTCAAGATTTTTTCCTCTACTAATTGTATCTTTCATTATGAAACTCCTTTTTTAGTTGTTTGTTTTTTGCGATTATGAACTACTAAAATTTACAGGAGTCTCTTTTTATTTCAACTAAATATGAATATACACCCTATCATAAAAGTAAACTCGTGGAAAAGCCATTTTTTACATTGTATATCCAATATGGTTTGCATTCTAGAATTTATAGTTTAGAGAAATATTTATAATTTAATAAAGGCTTTAATATATTGTTTTCTTTTAATTAATATAGTATTATTCCCTCAGGAATTCCGTGATTAACTAAGGAGGATAAATACTATGTTCTCCGCCTACTCCATCCCAATTTTTTTAACTATAAACTATAATTGAGAGATATTACATGAGTGAAAAATATCTATTTTTTCTTGGCGGTAATGATGCCGAGATGGAAGCTATAAGAGAAATTCTTTCCTCAAAAGGATTTGTGCCAGAAGATAAAAAACTTCTGTGGGGTGCAAAACTTTCCGAATATAAAGACGAGCTTTCCAAACTTTCTGAAGTACAAATTCCTGTATTCGTCGAGTTAAATTTAGATATTGATTATCCAACCAACGCAATTATTATAGATCACCATAACGAAGAAGCCGGTGCTGATAAAAAAACTTCTATTGAGCAAGTTGCCGAGCTATTAAATATACAATTAAATAGATGGCAGCAATTGATCTCAATTAATGATAAAGATTATATAGAAGGAATGTTAGAATTCGGAGCAACGCAATCTGAAATTGATGATGTGAGAGCTTGTGATAGAAAATGTCAAGGCGTTACAGAAGAAGATGAAAAACTTGCTGAACAATCAATTAGCTATTATTGTCAAGAAATTTCCCCCGATGGAGCTTTTATTCTTAGTATGACTGATAAGACGTCGCCTATCTTTGATCGACTCTATAAGTACTATAGACATATTTTTATAAATACTATTGGAGAGAAATTCAGTTACAGCGGAACCGGAAAAGTTGTTAATAATTTTGTCCAATATTTTCAAGAAATATCAAAAAGTAATAACTCGATAGAATTTTGGTATGGCGGTAATATACCATTTAGCGGTTTTTTCGGTTCTAACTTACCACTTACGATAAAAAATATTTATGAAATAAATGAGGGAATATTTAAATGAGCCGAATTTACTCACAGCACATTTTTCTTTTCCCATTCACTATTGAATTACAGGAATTTGTTGGTGAAGAATCTTCCCGCGAAAGATTAAGAATAATTCATAATAAACTTAACAATAGTAAGTGGGAGTATAAGCCATTTCAAATTTCTTTGGAAGTGAATAGACCCGAAAACTTTCCTTATTCTGATGATGAAATCTGGACTTATAACGAGTACAATTATTTCTATGATTATATACGCGATACTTTGTACACAAAAGAAAAATCAGAAGAGCTTTTTGCGGACAACAAATCGCATGTTAGTTTATATTATGAAAGGGAAATAGCCCCTGGGGACGAAATAACTTATTACATAAAGGGTGATATTCCAATTCAGTTTACTTTAAAAGTAGATAATGTATCGTTACGAATATTTGAAACAGGGATCGGAATTCTAAGTTTAACTCTATATAACACTTGTTACAAGAGTTTTGAAGATGTATTAAAGATTAACGACTTTGGTAGAAGAATTTATCCTCAATTTTTAGGTGCCGGAGGATTAAAATATCCGGTGGACGCTACTAAAGGAGTTTTTCTATGTGATAAAATTGTTTTTAATGCGTGCGGTATAAATATTTCAGAAGAATTCATTACTAAAGATTTCGTAAACAATACGTGTAAATATGCTAACTACATTGAAGAGCTTTTAAAACCACTAAATCCTTTAGATTGCAAATCAATTATTGATGACAGAATGTATACACTTTGCTGGCATGAAAATGATGATTTAATGAAATCATTAAAAATGAATAATGAACATGGTCATAATTATGAAAAAAATGAAAAATGGTATCAATACGTTTTTATAGATGGTAAATCGCCTCTTATTGCTCATGAGGAATTTAAGAATAAACTCATTGTGCAAACTACTTACAATAGATTTACAGATTGGGGAACGTTATTTGGGGTAAGCCGATATAGCTTTATGTGTCTCTGTGGAGTTGATCCTTATAATGATTTCCCATATAAAAATATTCGGAATCATATGCAAAAACAGTATTACCAGATGGCTGTACTTCTATTGGCTCAACGAGCCTCTATTATCCAGTTTAATAATGAGATTGAAAAAATTGCTTTTCAGCCAACTAAAATTGAGTGCCAAAATAAAGAAGAGGAAGAGAATGATAAATATAATGAAGAAGAATTTAATCAAATACTAAAAGAGGTAAAGAAATTGGAAAACCTTGATATAAGAGTAATGAATTTCATAAATAGGATGACATATAATGAAATCACTCCTCAAGAACAAGGTATCGAATTATACAATATGGCTTTAGAAAATATGCAAATTCCTAATCAGCTCAACATCTTAAAAAGAAAAATTAATGATTTGCATTTAAACACCGATCAAATTTTGGAAAGATTTAGTTTAGAAATAGAAAACAAGAGAACGGTAAGTGAAAGAAGAAAAAGGAAGTTCTTTAATAAAATCACTTTGATTCTTTTAATTTTTACTCCCCTTACTTTTTATTCAACATTTGCAAAGATTATTAAACCATTAATCATCCCACCTGATTGGATTGGCACGACATTTCTCAAAAATATTTTCAAACCAGCTTGGTCAATAGTATTTCTTTTGTTTATATATCTACTATTGTATTGTCTTGTTAATGATAATTATTCGAATAAAAAGCGGTACCCAAAATCTCCTTGGTTTTACCCGTTAAGAGCATTATTACAGCAGTTTTACGACTTTAAAAGTGTTCCGGACAATGGACTTTTAAAAGCAAAAATATTTTTGGATGTCCTTTTATTTCTTTTAATAATTCTCTCTTATCAAACAATATTTAATTTTTTTGGATATCTATTTACTTTGATAGGTGTATTATGGCAACCCTTACAATAGAACTTAAACAGCACACACCGATAATTCATTTTCAGCCTAATCAAACAAAAGCATTTTTAAGGATTAGTGAAGTAAAACCAAAACTTGATAGGTTTCTAGTTGATCATTTTAATAAGAATAAAATAGCATATAAAGAGTGGCTTATTGGCAAGAGCAAAATTGAAGCGCTAAATTATAGCATGAAAATATGTGATGATTTTGAAACTCAGTATTATCTGCCAATGCCAATTAATATTGATACTAATCGATACAATAATAGAAGTAATAATATAATGCAATTTATAAAATCAGAAACTGGTATCGATATTACAATAATATATCCGACACCATTTTTCGCAAATGCAGATAAATTAAAATTCAGAGGAAATGATGTCGACTATGTTAATACTGATTTGTCAAAACTATCACTTGGCCTTTATACAAAAAGTAAGATAGATATTATAATTAAATCGTGGGATAACGATTTACTTGAAAAAATCAAAGAGAACATAGCTTCTTTTTTCCTATGTAATAATTTTGGTACAAGACAAGATAAAGGATTTGGCTCTTTTTCAGTTGAAAGCATAGACAATAAAACTGTTAAACAAGATAAACAAATATTATCGCAATACTTTTTCAAAAAGTCCAAGACTAGTTACACTAATTTAGCAGAGCTTTATAAATTTATATTGAATGAGTCTCAGCAGCTTAAAGGTGGGAAAAATCATCCCCGATACGAAAAATCCGAGCTATTCAATTATTTTATTGGTAATGGAGTAAGATGGGAAAAAAGATTTATTAAACAAGGAATTAACCAAAATAAAAATAAACTATTAAACAAAGAGCTTTATTGGAAAAATAAATCTGCACCAATAGATATCGAGGATGCAACAAATAATGATTACAATGATTGGTTTGATAAACAGAATAATACTTATAAATATGTAAGAGCTTTATTAGGGCTCGCAGAGCATTTTGAATTCGACGTATTTAAAGAAATAAAAGATGAAAACGGTAATTGGATTAAAATAAATGAAAAAGATAATGACTTTAAGTACATAGTTACATTAGAACATAAACCAAAATCGGGCAAACCAAAGATAGAAAGATTCCCCTCACCAATTTTATTTAAAGTATTAAATGGTTATGTGTATTTAGGAATAAATAATACTTATGAAGAGATTCTAGGC
>DYHK01000053.1 GCA_020724205.1 Candidatus Aenigmatarchaeum sp.
ATAATACACTGGCTTTTTTATACAAACTCTGGACTGTTCTTCTGGATTTTAGGTGACGGAGAGCATTATTTTGTTTGATTTCTTTAAGAGTTAATTAAATGTAGCTAAAATCCATAAGTTATAATTAATCTTACTTTCTTTAGAGTTAACTACTTTAATTTCTTTATCTCGTCCAAGATTTCATCCTTCTTTTTTCTACTTCTATAAGTCTTTCCAAACCTAACTAAATTGTGATTAATCTCGCTCCACTTGTTTCTAGGAAAGAGTTTTTCAAGGTCTTTCTCTATCTTATGTGCATCTTTATGTTTTGTCCACTTAAGCCTTCCAGAAATATAAGCAACATGAGTATCTACACCAATAGCTTCTTTGCCATACTCTGATAAAAACACATTAGCAGTCTTTCTTCCAACTCCTGCAAGCTTAAGTAATTGGTTAATGTCTCTTGGTACCTTCCCATTAAAATTATTGACAATCATCTTAGAACACTTAATTATATTTCTTGCCTTATTTCTATAGAAGTTAACGGGCATTATGATCTTCTCAACATCGCTTAAATTAGCCACACTCAAAGATTTAACATTACTATATTTCTTAAATAACTTCTCACAGACTTCTATTGTCTTCTCATCTCTTGTTCTAGCAGATAAAATAATAGCAATTAATGACTTCCACTCAGAGTTCCAAGACTCTGCAGCAAGCCTCATATTATTTTTTTTATTATATTTTTTTATCAGATTCAGCTGTTTAAGGGCTCTTTCAGAATTCATATACTTTAATATAAAAGAGGTTTAAAAAATGTAACGTTTATCTTGAATGAACTTTTTTTACAATCTCGGGTTTTAACCTAACTTCCATAATTTTTCCTTTAGAATATAAATACTCTTCACAAGGAGGAGTAGCTGAGAAAGTTAATATTTTTGGTCCAACTATATCTTGATTGCCCAATGAGATATACATATGAGTTGTTTCATTTCTTTGAATGAAGCTAATTAGTTCATTAACATCACCAACATTATTAACTATTTCAGATCCATCAATATAACCATGACTAACATGTTCTCTACTAATTGTAGGATAAGTAGGACTTGGATTTAATATTAGGATATCATTCGTAACTAATATTCCTGCTCTAAATTCATTGACCTGATTTGAGTAGTTTGGAACAATTCCAAATTTATTTTCTCCTTTAAACCAATAAAAATTATATCTACGAAATTCCTCATAATTTCCAAATTCTTCAAGACTGTCGGGATCAATTGGAAGATATCTTTGTATTATCATAATTAACCGAAATTATATCATATTATAAATGTTACTATTACTTATTCTTAGGAGAATAATAAGAAATAAAACTTACAATTCCAACATATAATGAAGAAAAAACTAGAGTCATCTTAACAGAATACTCAATTGATAGGAATAAGGATAAAATTAATACAAAAATAGAGAACCCACTTAAGTAAAGAAAATACTTCTTTCCAATTTTCATCTCTTCACTTGTAATTCTTTTAAGAAAATAACCAAGAGGTATAGCTGTTAAAAGACCTATAAATGCAATAATCAATGGATTCATAATGTAATTAGTATTTATTTATATTTAAAACTAATTGATTAACCTTAATAGAAAGACTTAAATATGTGTCAACACATAAATATTTATGACTAATATAACACTGTCAATTCCTGAAGAATTGCATAAGAGAATGAAGAAATTTAAAGAGATAAAGTGGAGTGAAGTAGCCAGAGCCTCAATTGAACAGAGGATAGATGACATGGAAGCAATGGATAGAATTCTGTCAAAAAGCAAGCTGACAAAAAAAGATGCAGAGGAAATAAGTAAAAAGATAAAAAAAGGAATTGCAGAAAAACATAGATTATATTATAATAAATGAAAATTGTTATAGATACTAATGTAATAATATCAGCCATAATCAGAGATGGATTTTCCAGAAGGATTATATTTGATAAGGATATTGAATTATTAACTGTTTCATTTACCATTAGCGAAATAAATAAACATAAAGAAGAAATTTGCAAAAAAGCAGATATTTCTGAAAAAGAATTTAGGGATCTATTATTTATTATATTCAAATATATTTCAATTGTTCCTATTGATATTTACTCAGCATATTTAAGGGAGGCTGAAAAGCTAATTAGTGATATAGATGATGCTCCTTTTTTAGCCTGTGCATTATACCTTGATTGTCCAGTTTGGTCAGATGACAGGCATTTTAAGATGCAGAATAAGATTAAAATACTAACAACTCAAGATATGATAAATATTGGTAAATAAAATGAAATTCATAATAGTTGCTTCAGAAAAAGATCCAGCAGGAATGAATATATTAGACTCTCTTAAAAATCTGAATTCTAAGATTCTAATTAAAATAGTAAAAGATGGAATCATTCACGCAGATAGTATTGATAAACTAGTGGAAGCAGATTTTATCATCTTTGCTTCAAAACACCAGGCAAAAATTCACTCAAAGACATTAACCGTTCACACAACAGGGAATTTCAATGAAAATACAGAACATGGTGGAAAACCAAACACTCTTAATCCAACAAACCCTTTCTTCTTTAAGCACTTATTTAAAACTCTGAATTCAATAAATAAAAAAACTGATTCAGAATATCAAGTTACTCTTGAAGCAACTCATCACGGCCCCTTCCTAGAAACTCCATCTCTTTTTATCGAACTTGGCTCTTCAGAAGAAGAATGGTATGATCAATCAGGAGCTGAAATAATTGCAAAATCAATTGTTAAAGCTATAGAAACCTTCAAAGAATCAGATTACTCTCACAAGGTAACCGAAGCTTTTGGTATTGGAGGACCTCACTACTGCCCAAACTTTAACAACATACAACTGAACTCTAACTTTGCCCTAACTCATATATGCGCAAATTATAACCTTCCACTTACAGAAGAAAATATTCAAGAGTTAATTAACAAAAACAAAACAAAAATTTCAACAGTCTTGTTAGACATTAAAGGACTAGGTAACTCAGAACAGAAAAATAAAGTTCTAGAAATTCTTAACAAGCATAAGCTGAAAATAATAAAAACAAGTGACGCAAAATTAAAAGAAGACTAAATGTCACTTATCTTAATAAGTAATTAATACAGCTAAAATCCAGAAGTTAAATAGTTAAGATAGATTAGTTATGTTTGAGCTGTTAAGTCGGTAATTAATATAACCTAGTAAAATGTTAAAATTTTTATCTAAATTTTATAAATTTCTCTATACTTCTTCTTTAAATAATCAAGATAAACATCAACATTCAGACCTTCCCCAGTTGCTCTTTTCATTAACTCTTCAGCAAGATACCTATATCCCTTTTCATGTATATTCTCATGAAGCCACTTAACAACTCTCTCATACTTTCCACTCTCAATATCACTCTCAATTCCCTTTATTTGTTTTTTCAGAGCCTCGTATATCTGAGCAGCATATATTGTTCCAATAGCATAAGTAGGAAAATAACCTATAGCTCCTCCAGACCAATGAACATCTTGTAAAACCCCTTCCTTATCACTCCCTGGTTCCTTACCAAAAAGCTCCCTCATTTTTGCATTCCATATTTTAGGCAAATCCTTAACCTTAATACTTCCATCAATCAAACCAAGCTCTAATTCAAATCTAAGTATTATATGTAGGCAGTAATGTAATTCATCCCCTTCAATTCTTATCATTCCAGGTTCAATAAAATTAACTTCCTTGTACCACTGTTCAAAATCTCCCTTTAACTTAAACTCTTTCTTAAACTTTGGAAAATAAAACCTCCAGAATGGCTTATTCAATCCTATCATATTCTCCCAGAAGCGCGATTGTGACTCGTGCATCCCATAACTTGGAGCACCTCCTAAAAAATTGTACTGATCCTTCTCTAGCATTCCTGCCTCGTAAAGTGCATGGCCTCCCTCGTGAATTGATGATCCAAATGAAAACAAGGGATCTTTTCTAATATTTGTTGTAATTCTTATGTCTCCAAATCCTATCTTTGACTCAAAAGGATGTTCTGCAAAATCAATTCTTGAAAAATCTTTCTTTAAAGTCATTCTTTCAATTACATCCCTAACCATTTTCATTTGACCTTCTCTATTAAATTCTTTTTTAGTCAGAATCAATCTCTGTTTTTTATACACCTCAGAAGCTTCAATCTTTGAAATTAAATCTTTTAATTCAAATTTAAGATGTTCAAACATAGGTTTTATTTTTTCAACACTCATTCCATCTTCAAACTCGTCTAGCAAGGCATTATAAGGATGTCCCTTATAGCCAACATACTCACACTCCTTTCTTTTAAGCTCAACAATTTTCTGTAAACTCGGAAGAAAAACACTGAAGTTATTGCTCTCACGGGCCTGCCTCCATTTTAAAGACCCTATAGAAGTTACTCTTGCTAACTCT
>DYHK01000054.1:0-2930 GCA_020724205.1 Candidatus Aenigmatarchaeum sp.
ATAACAAATTCAAAGATAAAAATATTTTTAGAGAGACTTGGGGGACAATTAAGAAGCATAAGTCTCACAACACTCAAAAGAAATTATTCTAATCAGACTTTTATATTCAATCCCTTTCCAATATGCTGTTCTAATCCTCTGTTATCTGACTTATAAACAGGTTCAACTTTACTCTCTTCAACTCTTGGTCTCTGGGATCTAGGAATATGAGCATAAACAACTCCTTGTAAAAATGCAGGATAAGAACCTTCTACATATCTTTGATTTACATTCATAGCCATAATTTGAGTTATTTCCATATTTCAATTAAAAATTATCAGTTTAAATATTTTTATATAGAAATTCTATCAATATAACCTTTAAAAATCTATAATTCTTATTCTCTGAGATGAAATTTTTAAAAAAAGAGGTTCCGGGATTCGTAAAAACCCGGTGGAGGCTTTTATATGGCATTTATTAAAAAACTGGTGATACATGGTTTTAAGAGTTTTGCACAACATACAGAGCTTCCTTTTGATAAGGGAATTAATGTAATTATAGGGCCTAATGGGTCTGGAAAGTCTAATATCTCAGATGCTCTCTGCTTTGTTCTAGGAAGATTAAGCATAAAGTCAATGAGGGCTGCAAAAGCAGCTAACTTATTATTTCAGGGGAGTCACGAAAGAAAACCCTCTCATGAAGCCTCAGTAGAACTTATATTTGATAACTCTGATCGTGCTTTCAGTATAGACTCTGATGAGGTTACAATTAAGAGAGTTGTAAGAAGTAACGGAATGGGAATCTACAAAATAAATAATGAGACAAAAACCCGCCAAGAAATTCTAGAGCTTTTAGCTCAGGCAGGAATAGACCCTAATGGTTTCAATCTAGTCCTTCAGGGAGAAATAGCTCGTTTAATTAAAATGCGCTCTGAAGAGAGAAGAGAGATAATTGAAGAGGTAGCAGGAATCTCTATATATGAATCAAGAAAACAAAAATCTCTGCAGGAAATAGAAAAAACAGAACAGAAGCTAAAGGAAGTAAATGCTGTTCTGAGAGAAAGAACAGCCTACCTAAGAAATTTAGAGCAGGAAAGAAAGCAAGCCCTGAGGTTTAAAGAGCTTGAGAAAATGATAAAGCAGTGCAAGGCCTCAATAATTAAGAGAGAAGTAGATGAAAAGCTAAAAGAAATAGAATCTCAAGAAAAAGATATTTCAAAAAATAAGAACTACCGTGAAAAAATACGTTCTGAAATAGAGGCAATTAACACAGAAATACTTCACATAGAAAACAAAATAAATGAAATAAATCAGCACATCCAAAAAGCAACTGGTTTTGAAAGAGAATCTCTAAATGAAGAAATTACAGATCTTAATGTAAGACTGGCAGCTGACAGAGCTAGAAAGGAAAATTTTGAAAAGAAGTTAGCAGAAAATGAGGTAAGAAAGAAAGAAATAGAGCTTAATATAAAAGAAACAGATCATGACTTAGAGCAGTTGAAGCGTGAGAGCCCTATGATTTCAAAACGTCAGGATGAGCTAAAGAAAAAGAAACAGGAATTAGCGAAAATAGAAGAAGAAAGGGACAAGATACTTTCACATCACACAGAATTTAATTCTATAAAGGAAAGAATTAGAGAAAAAGAACGCTCACTCCAAAAGATCCAGTCAGAATCAAAATTTATATTCAGCCAGATTTCTTCTATGTCAGAAGAAATTTCATCTAAATCAATTGAGCATTGCAATGAAGAAATATTAAAAATAAGAGCTGAAATTGAAAAATTAACAAAGGAAGCTGAAAAACTTTCATCAGAAAAAACCGAGATAGGTAAAATTATATCTGTTGCAGAGTCTGAAAGAGAGAGAAATTCTAAACTTAAGACTCATATGCCCAAATCAGATATATGTCCATTATGTCAAACACACCTAACTCACGAGCATATAAATCATGTAATGAAATATGCTGATGATCATATAAAAAAATCAGAATCAGACATATCAGAAAATCTTAAAAAAATAAGCAAGCTTGATGAAAATATAACAAAAATAAGACAGTCAGTCTCTTCTTTTCAAAAAAGTCTTTATGAAAAACAGTCAGACCTCATTAAACTTAACAGTATAGAAGACAAAAAATCCTCAATGAAGCGCCTGATGGATGATGAAAAACAAGTCAAAAAAGAGATAGAAGACTTAATTGAGAGCAGAAATAAACTTGAAAGAAAACTTCAGGAAAAAGATTTAATTGAAGAAAAATACAAGAAACTCTTCTTTGAAATGCAGGAAATTTCATCAAGGACAGATGAAAGCCTTGATACCTCTATATTGTACAAAGAAAGAGAAGTAGAGAGTATGAGAAATGTTATAAAAAACATACTTAAAGATAAAACAGAAATAACTTCAGAGATAGAAAGAATAACTAACGATCTTAAGGAAAATGAGAAAAAACTTGCAGAAAAAGAAAAGATGTCAAAAATACTTTCTGAAAAATTCAAGAAAATGTTTGAGGATCGTACAGAGATGCAGGAAAAGATAAAAAACAAGAACGTTCTTCTTGTAAATCAGCAGAATGGTCTTAGCAGAGTAGACTCAATAATAAATGATCTTAAAATTACAATAGCTAGAATATCTGCTGAAAAAGAGTCTTTAGAATTTGAGCTAAGAGAGTTTTCAAATATTGAATTCCTTCCTGGAAGCAAAAACTTCCTTCAGGAAAAGCTGGAAAAAGCTGAAAAAGACATTATGATGATTGGTTCTGTAAACCTTAGGGCTCTTGAAACTTATGATACTATAAAAGAGGAATACGAACAAATAGCTCAAAAAGTAGCTCAGTTAGAAAAAGAACGTGATGAAATACTAAAAATAATAGCTGAAATTGATATAAAGAAGAAAAAGACATTCATGAAAACCTTTGATTCTATAAACGAACTTTTCACCCGAAACTTCTCTCAGCTT
>DYHK01000054.1:2940-3968 GCA_020724205.1 Candidatus Aenigmatarchaeum sp.
GTGTAAAGGGAATAGCCTTCCTAGAGATTGAAAATCAAGAAGATATTTTTGCAGGAGGAGTAAGTATAACAATTAAGGTGGGAAAAGGAAAGTATTTTGATGTCACTTCACTATCAGGAGGAGAGCAGACTCTTGTCGCCTTATCACTTATATTTGCAATACAAGAATACAAACCATACTGCTTCTATATACTTGATGAAATAGATGCTGCTTTAGATAAAAGAAACTCAGAGCTTTTAGCTAATCTTCTAAAAAAATACATTCAGTCAGGCCAATACATAATAATCAGCCACAATGACTCAATAATCACTGGTGCCGATGTTCTCTATGGAGTTAGTATGAATCAGGGAATAAGTAAGGTTCTAAGTCTAAAGGTCTGAAACCATTAAGTAAATAATTCTAAAATCCATAAGTTATAATCTAGCCTGGTTAGATTAATACTATCAAAGTTTGGTAGAGTTATGTCATTTACATTTATAATCCTATAGTTTGCTAATATATCTAAAATAGGTAAGTTATTAACTTAAAAAATGTAAGATTAAAATCCGTAATTCTGATCAGGATCAACCCTTTCTCTCCAGTAAGGTATTCTTTCTAAAAAAGAATCAGGAAAATACCCTTCAGGAATGCTAGGCATTTCATCCTGACAAGTCTCCTGAAGTGCCTCTTCTAATAAACATATATTTCCTTTATTATCTGATTTAGAAATATGGAATAATATTGTTTTTTCTTCAGTATTAACTGCAGAATATGGTTGGCCTGGAAAATTTCCATCAGGCCCATGACGAAAGTGATAACCTCTTCTTGATAATTCTGCTTCTAAGTCTCTTCTTTTAGTTTCTAAATCAGAACTATTAGAATAATCAGCTACAGTACTCACTTCTTCAAACACCTCTGTTACTATTTTATCTGTATTATCAGATGTCATAGATACTCCTTAGAGGTTTTTAATATTTTCTATTAAAATAAAAAAGAAAAACTAAAACTAAAAAATAAAAAAAATAAAAATTAAAAAATTTAGTAGTAGC
>DYHK01000054.1:3997-4348 GCA_020724205.1 Candidatus Aenigmatarchaeum sp.
GAAATCTTCATTTCTTTGAGGCTTTCTTGTAAGCAGTACTATCAGGATTATCACAAGTACTACAAATACAATTGCTAAAACAATTGTAAGTACAACAATGTTATTGTTGCTAACTGGTGATGCTTTACCCTGAACAGTTGCAGTATAGTCAGCTTTTGTAGTGAAAGAATCTGAGATTGCATTAACTGCGAATCCGAAAGTTCCTTCTCTATTTGCTGTTACATATACCTTAACAACCTTGCTTGATCCAGCTGGAACTGTAACAACAGAGTCACTTAAACTTATAGTTAAAGCGTCTGAAGCCTGAGGAGCAACATTGTATATTGCTATCTTGTTTCCTGTGTTTACAAG
>DYHK01000055.1:0-3055 GCA_020724205.1 Candidatus Aenigmatarchaeum sp.
ATTAATACTGCTGGTGCTGTATGGAATTGTCAAACTCTTCGAGGAGATTATTGTTCTGGGAATAGTATTTATGAGGCTAGAATAAGAAGAGGAGATGTATATGGAGTAAATGCACCTCGTGCAACAAGATCTCCTATAGTTTGTCCTAATGGATGTGAGATAGTCGAAGACCTTGAAACAGATTTTGGAACTGTAGACTCTGCAAGATGTAGAGCACCTGCTGCAGGAAGCTGTGAAGATACTGATAGTGGAAATAAGCCCAATACTGCTGGTATGGTCAAAGTTGATGCGGGAAGTTCCATACAATATTTTCCAGACGAAAGAGTAGGTAATTCTATTAGGGAATACTATTGTGATTCAGAGCATAGGAAACAATCTGCTTTAGTAAGATGTAATGGAAATATTGTAACTCAACAAGTTAGTATTGTTTCTGTAAGAAAAACAGCTTATTACTGTGATGTTAGACCACTAACATGCCAGAAGAGTATATCTGGAGTTGTAACTGCAACAGATGGAAGAGGACAAACAGTAACTAGAAGCCCAACATGTAGAGAAAATGGACTTGTAACATATAATTGTAATCCTGAGGGAGAATATAACTTACAGTTTGATAAAAATCCTCCTGCAACTGGTCAAGGAAGAGTTAATCAGGAAGATATTGATTTAGCAGCAAATGCTGTTGAAAGACAAGCAATTATTAATTATATCTTACAGAATCCTAAGGATGGACAGCAGATAGTTTCTTCAACTGAAGCTTGTGCTAATGGATGTCAGAATGCACAGTGTAGAGCAACTACTTGTAATTTACTTCCAACAGGTAATGGTGCAACTGCAACTTCTGGAACTGGAGCTACACAGAGAACATTTACTGGAACAAATATTTGTTTAGGTAATAATAAAGTCCTGATCTTTAGTTGTGCTAACCCTACAAGTTCAGTTTTAACTGCTACTCCTACAAATTGTGGACCTGGCCAAACTTGCCAGAATGGAGCTTGTAGATAAGAATTAATTTTTTATTTTTTTTATTTTTAATTTTTTATTTTAGTAATTCTAAAATCCCTAGATTATATGATCTCTTGAATAAGTAATGAAATGTAACTAAAATCCAGAGGTTAAATGATTGATGTAAATGATTAATGATAAGTATTTATGTAAATAAGGATAAAATCAATAAGTTATAAGGTAGTGGTAGGTTAATTATATTAGAGATATTGAATTAATTAATAGTAGATAAATGGTAGATTTTTCTCAAATGGAAAATCTTTATTAATTATTTAAAATATTTTCTAGAGTTTTTTTAATACTTATCTTTGTATCTTCCGCGAGACTCTACTTTTTTTAATCTTTGAAGGGTTTCTTTAGAATGAGATTTATTTATTTTTTTATAACCAGTTTCTATTGCTTTCCAGTATTCTTTCCAGCTTGTAAAATGTTTTGCCTCTAGAGCCTGTTTTATTAGGTGAAGATCAACTGCTTTGTCTTCAAGTCGCTCTGAGTGGAAACCAAGGCCGAAGTCAATGAACCAGACTTTATTTTCATGATCGAGAATAATATTACTTGTTGTTAGGTCTCCGTGAATAATATTAATTTGGTGAATTTTAGAGATTGATTCACCTATCTTTTTACATATTTCCAGAGCTTGTTTTTTTTCAAGCTTGTCTAGGTTTTCTGAGAGTTTTTTTCCTTCTATGAATGGCATGTGAATTTTTGTTGATTTTTTATCTCTTTCTTTACTTTGAATTGGAAGAGGAGTGTTAATCACTTTAGAGGCTTTTTCAAGTAGTTTAATTTCTTGTCTAGTTCTTTGAACTCTTAGTTTTTCATCTATTATTTCTAGTCTGTAATGTTTTTTTATTCTGTCTTTTATTACTTCTTTTTCTTTACCTTCTACTAGGATTATATTTGCTTCTGCTCCTGAAGATATTATTTTTTGGTGAGATGACATGTGAAATGTAAAATAATATAGTTTAAATACCTTATTTGATTTTTATTTGTATAATGGAAAGGAATAAAGCAGTATACTTTTGGAATGTCTTAATATTTCTTTTAATCTACCTTATAGGAAGTTTTTTCATTCTTCCACTCATATATTCTATATTTTTCTTGATAATTTTTTTAGTTACCTTTTTTATCCATTTAATTTTATTCTTGCTTGTTTTCTTTAAAGCTGATTTTTCAGTAAAAGCAAATAAAATTACAATAATATTTAATTGGATATTTGTCCTTGTTATAATACTTCTTTTTATAACTGCTAAGTTTTTTGTACCTATTACAACTCTTTTACTTTTTATTATTTATGTAATTTTCAATTTAATTTCATGGATTTCTTCTATAATTTTTTACTTTAAGAATAAGAAATAACTACATCCTGAACTTCTTTTTTCCGAACTTCTTGGCAAGTTTCATCATGTCTTTTTGAGAGAGCTGAGAAGGATCACTTATATTGCCGAGTCCTTTAGCTGAAGATGCTAGTTCTTTTATCATCTTGTATTGTTTTAGTAGTTGGCGGATTTCAGATGTTGGAACTCCAGAACCCTTTGAAACTCTTTGTATTCTTGAGGTTTGCTTTTCTAGAAGCTCGGGATTTTCAATCTCTGCTTTTGTCATAGAGTCTATAGCTGCCTTCCAGTGATCTATTTTTGCTTCCTGACTATTGAGCATTTCGTCTGGGATTTTAGCTTTGTTGAAACCAGGGATTAATTCTTTTAGCTTAGATAAGCTTCCCATTGATTTCATAGATTTCATTTGATCGTATAGATCTAGGAGTGTGAATTTTCCTTCTTCAAGATTTTTTTCAAGTCTTTGCTGTTGTTTTTCATCTGTTACACTACGAACTTTTTCTAAAAGACTTTCTAGGTCTCCCATACCTAGTAATCTTGAGACAAAAGACTTTGGATTGAAGGGTTCAAGGTCAGCTACTTTTTCACCTGTTCCAATAAAGTAAACTGGTGCTTGAGCTTCGTAACAAGCTGTTAGGGCTCCTCCTGCCTTTGCTGAGGAATCCATACGTGTTATTATTACTCCACTAACATTAGATGCTTCTTTTAGGGTTTGA
>DYHK01000055.1:3065-4249 GCA_020724205.1 Candidatus Aenigmatarchaeum sp.
TATTTTTTTAGATATTTCTGATATTTCTTTTATTAGACTTTCTTCTAAAGCATCACGTCCTGCTGAGTCCACTAATATTAAGTCATATTTTTCAAGATCTTTTTTGTATTTATCATAAATTTTTAGAGGATTTTTTTCATTCTTATCTGTGAATACAGGGACTTCAATTTTTTTACTTAGCTGCTCTAGTTGTTCTGAGGCTGCTGGTCTGTAAACATCCAGACCTAAAAGAGCGGGATTTTTTCCACGTTTTTTATAATAAGCTGCTATTTTAGAAATAGTAGTTGTTTTTCCAGTTCCATAGAGACCTACGAAGAGTATGGTATCTTTCTTACCTAGAATTAATTCTTTTTTTTCACCGCCAATTATTCTTTGAATTTCATCATTTAGGAGTTTGATGAGGTGTTCTTTTTTTTCAACTCCTTTTACATAGGATTCTCCTTCTTTTCTTATTTTTGAGCTTATCTCACTTACTAAGGCTATGTTAACATCGGCCATAATAAGTGCTCTTTGAAGATCCTTCACTATAGATTCTACTAGAGTTTTATCTACAAAGATGGCAGATGTGATCTTATCTACGCTTTTCCTAAGTATGTTTCCTAAACTCTCTAGCATAAAAAAATTAGGTAGAAGATAGTTAATAAAGTTGTGGTATCTAAAATTTAAGACTCTTTTTAACTATAATAAATCTTATAAAGTATTATAATTACTTTGAAATTAATGAGTGAATATCAAGTTGGGGAAAAATTATATTATAAAGAGTTTGGTTCGTTAGTTAAAGTGAGAGTTGTTCAGTTAAATCCTATAGAAGATAGGTCTGATTCTTATAGGCTAAAACTAGAGGATGTTTATATTCCTGGTCCTGGTTTTGAAGAATCGAATATAGGAGATGAATGGGATGTGACTGGTTCTGGAACTGGTAATTCTCCTTTTTTTATGTTTCCTTTAGATGAAGCACCTATTCCGTGGCTAGAGCAGATTAGTTTTATAGAAGAGAGAAGGAAAGTCAGACAAAATTAGTTTATTCCAAGCCTAAATTAACTAAGATTTCTTTTGGAGAGAATTTATCGAGGTCTTTGTATTCTTGACCTGTTCCTAGGAAGAGAATAGGTTTTTTTGTTACATAACCTATTGAGATTGCAGAACCTCCGCGCTCATCAACATCGGCTTTTGTTAGAATTGTT
>DYHK01000056.1:0-3664 GCA_020724205.1 Candidatus Aenigmatarchaeum sp.
ATCTGGAATGGTAAATATTAATAGAGATGTAGAAGAAACACTATCTAGACTAAGACTTAGAAGAAAGTATGCCTGTGTTCTGGTAGATGACAAACCTGAGATTTTAGGAATGATCAAAAAAGTAAGAAGTTTTATTGCTTATGGTAAAATTGATAAAAAAGACTTGGTTGAATTGATAAGTAAGAGGGGGCAATTAATAGATAAAAAATCTAAGATAGATCCTGAAAAAGTTGCAGATATGATTATTAAAAATAAAAATTTTGAGGGAACAGGAATAAAGCCTTTCTTTAGACTACACCCTCCTAGAAAGGGAATCAATTCTAAGCAACACTTTCCAAAAGGAGTTCTTGGAAGTCATGGTGAAAAAATAAATGAGTTAGTTAAAAGGATGTTGTAAGATGAAAATAAAACTAATACCTGGAGAAGTTACTCAATCATATGATGCTAATGCACCTACTAATTATGATTCTCCTCGTGTTTTCCAGTCTAAATATTTAGGGTTTGTTCCTGATCAAAAAGGAAAAAGAAAGAAACTTGATGGATTTAACGGAAATGTTCACTTATTTATGAATCTTGATGGAAGTTTAGTTGTTTATGAATGTGATGAAATTAATTATATGTACTGGGGAGGTGGAGAAGATGAGCCCGCTTTTCCAATTGGAGTTAGATTATCAAAATCAAATTTTAAACCAAATGATGAAGAAATAAATTATTTGGTAAATTTAAGAAATAAAAGTAAATTAGAAAGGGAGGTAGCTTAAATGAGATCATTAAGAAAAAAAAGAAGAAAATCGAGCAGAATGCATGGAAGTCATACTCACGGACGAGGATTTAAGAAAAAGGCAAGAGGTTCTGGACATAGAGGAGGATTTGGTAATGCTGGAACAGGTAAGAGAGCTGATCAGAAGAAGACATTAGTTCTGAATATGCCAGAAGCTTATTTCGGAAAGAGTGGATTGAGAGCTAAAGTTAAAAGATATAAGATACTTAATGTAGGAGATCTAGAAAAGATGTCAAATGGTAAAAAAGATCTTGATTTAAGCAAATACAAACTTCTTGGTAAGGGAGAAGTGAAAAGTGGCTTTAATATAAAAGTATACTCTGCTTCCAAATCTGCAGTTGAAAAAGTTAAGAAAGCTGGTGGAAAGGTAGAATTAAAAATACAAGAAGAATAAACTAAACAATGGATTTAAGAAATATACTCAAAAATCTTCCAGAAGTAAAAACTCCTGAAGAAAAAAAGGTGAGCTTTGCAGTTAAGGCAAAGTGGACTATAATCACTCTTGTCTTATTTTTTATACTAGCTAATATTCCATTATATGGGCTGACAAATAACGCTCTTGAGAAATTTGATAGTCTAGCTGTAATACTAGGTACAGAGTTTGGAAGTATTATCTCTCTAGGTATCGGACCAATTGTTATGGCTTCTATTATCTTACAATTGCTTGTTGGAGCTAAGATACTTGAAATTGATACAAAAACTGTTGAGGGTAAAAGGTACTTCCAAGGGTTACAAAAATTATTGGTCTTCTTCTTTATCCTCTTTGAAGCTAGTATATATGTTCTTATGAAGGGATTAGAAGCTGCTCCTGGATATGCTTGGGTTGTTATACTTCAACTAATACTTGGAGGTCTTGCAATTTTATTTATGGATGAGATTACAACAAAATGGGGATTTGGATCTGGTGTTTCATTATTTATTGCAGCAGGAGTAAGCTGGAGACTTTTCACAGCTTTATTCCAGTTTATTGGTCCTCAAGGAGGATTTGATCCTAGTGGAAGAGTATGGGTTTTAATTAGCTCTATATCTAATGGAGATTCAACTGGTGCAATTCTTGCAGGATCGGCTATTCTTATAACTGCTATTATTTTCTTAGTAATTACATGGATTCAGTCGTTAAAGATCGAGGTCCCTCTATCTTTTGACAGACTAAGAGGATATGGAATAAAATGGCCTATGGCTTTCTTCTATACTTCAGTTATGCCTGTAATTCTTGTTTCAGCTCTTGAGGCAAATATACAGTTAGGAGCAGGATTAATTGAAAATTGGTTAGGAAGACCTACACTACTCGGAGGATTCCAGGGAGGAGTGCCTGTTAGTCGATTAGCCTCCTGGATAAGAGGAGTTGATTTAGTTAATGCTACAATAACAAATAGTTTAACGGGAGTTATGATTTTACAAGTAATTGGACATATAATATTTTATGTAGGGTTTAGCGTATTATTTGCAGTGTTTTGGGTTAAGACATCTGGAATGGATGCTCAAAGTCAGGCTAAGAATATAGTAGATTCTGGATTATCAATCCCTGGTTTTAGAAAGGATGAAAGAATTTTAGAATCTGTTCTTGATAGATACATATTTCCCTTAACAATTATGGGAGGAGCAGCAATAGGACTCATAGCTTCTCTAACAAATGTTGTTGGAGCTTTAGTTGGAGGAACTTCTATCTTATTATTGATTATGGTAACCTACCAGATGTATCAGAATATTGCTCAACAACACTCTGTTGATATGCATCCTTCTTTAAGGAAGTTCATTAAGTAGGTTTTTGTAAAGGGATTTAGTAAATAATCTCTAAAATTTTTTATTAGATTAAATTGAGGTTATATATTAATTTAACAGTCCACAGCTAACATACAACTTATGGATTTTAGTGTCATTTACTTACAGCTTATAACATCCAATTAATTTACAGCTAACTTTTACTTTTTATTTTTATTATATTATCTTACTTAGAAGAGAATTTAAATATGCTAATTTATTCTTAATAAAATGGCTATAATAGATTTAATGAGGGCAAATCCTCAAGCAAGTATTATTGGTATTGCTGTAGTTATTAGTTTTATTAGCTTGCTTGTAACAAAGTATACAACTGATCAGGCAAGAATGAAAGAGCTTAAGGCTAGGCAGAAAGAACTTTCAAAGCAGTCAAAAGAGTTTAAGGATGATATCAAAAAATTTACTGAGATTAATCAAGAGATAATGAAACTTACTATGGAAATGTTCAGGCACTCTTTCAAACCCTTACTTATCACTATGATTCCTCTGTTAGCTTTATTTTGGTGGGTAAAAAATACCTTTTCAGATGTGTTTCCTCACTGGATATGGTATTATAAAGCTGCTGGAATAATTTCAAGTTTAATATTAAGAAAGGTTTTAAAAGTCGAATAATTAGTCTTTTTAATAAGAAAAACAATGGAACAACAAGAATATTTAATGAGGCTTCAGATGCTTGAGGGGCAGGCTAATCAATTCGAGGAACAGGTAAGAATTATAGAAAATCAGATTAATGAGCTTCAAAAACTAAAGAATAACCTTTCAAAACTTGAAAAATCTGGGCAGGAAGAGATATATTCTGAATTTGGACAGGGAATTTTTATAAAGTCAAAGATTGAGAAGAAAGAGATCTTAGTTGATGTTGGTAATAAGATCCTAGTTCCAAAAAGCTTTTCTGAAGTAGGAGAGATAATTGATCAGCAGATAGCTAAATTTGAAGAAATAAAACCTGAAATTGAGAGAGATATTCAGACTATAAATACTGAGCTTGATAAGATTGTAAAGCAAGTTCAGAGTGAGAAGAGAGAGGTTAGTGAGAGTGAAGATAATAAGAGTATTAAGGGAAGGGGAAATAAGAAGTAATTTAAGTTGAATTTTTTACCTTCT
>DYHK01000056.1:3674-4249 GCA_020724205.1 Candidatus Aenigmatarchaeum sp.
TTTGGGGTTAGAATACCTAGATCAGAAATAATGAACTTGATATATTTTGATTTTATAACTTCAAAGGCCGGGTTTTTTATCTTTATATTTTTTGGAGCTTTATTCCAAACCTCTTGATATTTTCTAGACTCTATTTTTGGATTTTTATCAGAATACTTCCAAGAATCAGCGACGATATATAGTGGAATTTTATGTGTTAGTGCTAACTCGGAAATTAAACCACTACCAACTTTATTTATCACATCTCCATTATTCAGAATAGCATCAGCTCCTAAGAGGATTTTTGTTATCTTTTTCCCTTCAAATCCCTCATGCATTGCTATATGAACTGCAGAATCAACAAAAGTAGTTACTCTTATTTTATTTTTACTTAGTTCAAGGGTTGTTTTTCTTCCCTGATATAATGGACGAGTTTCTGTATTAAATACTTCAAACTTAACTCCTTTTTTATTTGCATTAATCAAAGATTTTATAACATTTGTAGAGTGGCAGTGTGTAAGTATTACATCCTTGTTTTTTATTATTTTTAAAACATTGCTATTCATTTTAATCTGAGCTTCAGAAAAATGCAATAA
>DYHK01000057.1 GCA_020724205.1 Candidatus Aenigmatarchaeum sp.
TCTTGAGAGAAGTATAATTTATAATTAAGAGAGGATTACTTATAATTTATTTAACATGACTAAAGAGATTCCCTTACTTCTTTGTAACCTTTTCTTCTTTTAGAGCGTATTTTGAGATTAAGAAGACTACAAATGCAATTATGATGAAGTTTATTATAGCCCCTAATAAAGCACCCCATCCTATAACTATTGGTCCAATTGTTAGTGTTGCTGTCTGCCAACCTCCTCCTGGAATAAATGGAGTTAGTATTGGCATGATAAGATTATTTACTACAGAATTGATAAGAGCAACTGAAGCAAGCCCTATGATTAATGCAACTGCAAGTCCAATTACTTTGTATTCTTTAAGAAATTCCTTAAATTCAGATATTAACCCCATATTATAACTAAGGGTAGGAAGTTAATAAACCTTGGGTTATTTAATAAAATTAAAGTAGGTTATTAAAAATATAAAGAAGAGTATTGTTATTAGGAAGAGTATAGCAAGAGTGTAAATTAACAATGAGACTGCTTCTTTCTTTTTTCCATCTAGGTATAACATTATTGGCTTTCCTAGTACTAAGAAACCTGTAATTGCTGCTGAGCAAACAAATAGTAGAAGCATTGCCATTGGGATGATAATTATGTCTTCTGTATCTGACATAAAAACCTGGAGAGAAAATATAAATGAGACTATTAAGACTATGTAAGCTACTGTTCCAAGTGCATTAAGAAAAGCTCTTGTTATTAGTTTATTCATTATACTTCATAGATATTTGGTTTTTAAGGTTTATGAAGTTTAATCCTAGGGATAAACTCTCCACCATTTTCCTCACGATATTAGAATTTGGATACTGTATTACATACTAAAATTTCTAAGACTATAAATAAAAATTACTGCGATTATGGTGATAATTATATTAACTACTAATAAAATCCAAGAAATTAGATTATAATTTGGTGATTCTTCTTTTATTCTAATGCTCCAAATTAAAGAAATTATTGGAACTAGTGTAAGAATCATTATGGGAATGTATGGTAAAAATGAAAGCCATTGTTTATCAAATATGTTTGAAGTAGCAAACAACCAAACAAAAAGTAGAGGGATAATAGAAGCAATTGTTGAAATTGAAGTGGTTGTAATTAATAATTTTTTTGATATCATAACAAATTAAACAAAACAATCTTTAAAAATACTTTGGTTTTAACGCTTCTCTACAGAGTAAACTCTTTAGTCATACGCCCCATTCGTAACTTGCATCAAGAACCCCCCCAGTTATTCGGTTTATGCAGGAGATTTAATCCAAGGGATTAACGCCCCCACGAGCAGAAGACCAAAAAGGTTACCATTCCCCAAAATATTTCGGAGAGAAAAGTATAAAACATATTATTTCATTGATTTTTTAACTTAAAATGGGAAAAACTATTCCAAGAAAGATACATATTTATTCCGTCAAGGTTAAGTCTCCTCGTTCTCTGGATATTGATGAGATATATAATAAATTTGTCCAAAAAAATATTCAACATAATATAAGAGAATTTGATAATAATCAGTATTTACTTGTTAGTTTTAAGAAAGAGGGGGATTTACTTGGAGGAACTTTTTGTAAGTCAAGAGACTTATCTCCATTGATATTCAAGAAAAAATCTTCCATCCTTCAATGGTTTTCATTTGGAGAAGATGAAGAATTGGGAGAGCCATCATTACTCATATGGGATATTAAGCATAATATCATCCTTTCTGAGATGAATTGGGCAGGGGCGAGATATATATCTACACACATAGGAAAATATCTTTCAGAAATTCTCAATTTAGAAATTACGGTTCAACCAATAATTCATGCCGAAGCCTATAAACAGATGTTTCTGCGTTCAAGAACAATAAAAAAGCTTATCTTAGAAGTGCCTAAGCCAAATATCAATCTAATTAAAGATGCTATGGGTGCAGATATTAAAGACATTAAGAAATATACAGAAGATGATGAAGATATGGCTATTTCTGTTACAATTTCATGTACTAAGTGGAGAAAAGGGATTTTATTAGATAAAATAAATGAAACCTTCAACAAATTGAAGAAATTTAAGGGAAAAGAGAGTATAAAGTTTTTTGCTGTAGATAGCAAACAAGAAGTTTTACCATTATTGGATGATGCTCTCGTTAAAGAACCAATGACGTTTGAAATTGATACTGAAACAAAAAGTATTAATAAAGAAAACTTCTTTGATACAGTAAAGAGGTTTTGGGAGTCAAATAGGGGAGATATTTTAAGACTCCTTAATTAAATTGATAAAAAAATTTAGAGCAAATCGTGAAATTTTAATTCCAGTTGTTATTTCATTCTTGTTCTTTCTGGTTCTTCTTAATTTTAATTCTGAAGTATTTAATCTTTTTAAAGAAAAGGGAATTAATTCAGTAATAGTTAATCTTGGAATTGCTTTAACGGGTTTTATTCTAACTGCTTACACTATTTTTCTTGGATTTTTAGCATATCTCTCAAAAAAGATTTCTTTAACACCCATTCCTGAAATGATTGAAAAAAGATTTAGAATTTCAATTTATCTCTGCATTCTATTACTGTGTATCAGTATCTTTTATATGTTTTTTGAGTTTAATTGGATCCCATCAATTTTAATCTCTTTAACTTTTCTTTTAATACTTTTATTATTAAGGTTAATAAGTTATCTTAAAATGTTATTCGTAGATGTTAGAAAAAATTCAATTACAACTCCCTAACTTCCTCAATCACTTTATCCACATTACCATTGTGCACTAAGAAGAAATGCAATTTTCCTTTCCCGAGTTCTTTCCAGACTTCTCCTAAAGCTTCTTTGTACTTTGTATCCTCATTAGAAGTCCTATCTTCTCCTTTCCATTCAAAAGCTATTAAATTGCCTTTCTTTGTAACAGCTACAAAGTCAGGATAGAAGTTTCTGTTTTCCCATCCTTGTAATGCAAAGGCATCTTTCTTCTTTTCTCTGCATCTTACCCAAAACTTGAAATTATTGCTTAATTCATCTAAATCTAATTTGTCAATAAATGCCTTTTCTTCTTTGTTTAATTTGTCTATGCTTTCATAATAACTCTTTTTGTAATCTTGTTTTACTAAGGCTTCTGGAGCTACTTCTATATTTTCAGGGAACTTATCAAATTCTTTTAATTTGATTTTGCCTTTTTTCAAGAATTCATCAAATTTTTTCTTAGCATAATCTTCAGTAACTTTTTTTATTTGCTTATCAATTTGGTCTTTTAGAGGATAACGATTAATAGATAGCTCATAAAGAGTTTTCTTTTTCTCACTCATTTGATAATCTAAGACTTTTTTGATATAGGCTACTTTATCTTTCATGTCTATCTCTTTAAGTCTAATCTTCTTATCTAACCATAGAATTAAGTCGCTTTCTGAAGAATTCTTCTCTCTACTTGAAATGTTTAGGGTTAGTTGCTTAACTCTTCCTGTCCACCATTCCCCGCTATCTTTAATATCTATCTCTGCAACTCCGTCTTGACTTAAAGGTAATGTAAAATCAAACTTATAGTCTTGTTTTGCCAATTCAAAATCTTCTCCTAAAAGATGCTCTCCAAAAGATAATTTTTCATTTTCAAATGCAAAAACAGGAACTCTCAAATCTTCTTTAAATCTTCTTGAGACTTCGTAAGGAGATTTTTTGTCCTTGTCTGAGCTTTTAATAACATCTGCTCTGCTAAATCCATTATCTTCTAAGCCCTTAATTATTTGAGTTGCGGCTTCATCAAAATTCTTTGCAGATGCAAAAACATAAGATTTATTGAGATTATCATTTTCCCTTTTCTTAGCGTAAGGCATTCTTAGGATTCTTCCTATAATCTGTTCTACTGCTATCTTAGAGCCTAAATTAGCCACAGATACTAAAACATAAGCGAAAGCACAATCCCAGCCTTCTGCTAAAGCGTTTATTGTAATGATGTATTTAATCTTGCAATTCTTAGCGAATAAATTAACTCCTTCTAAATCATTTTGCTTAGAAGTCTTGATAGCTATTTCTTCCTCACTTACTTTTTTATCTTTAATCAGATAATTCTTAATTGTTTCAACTGTAATAGTAGTAGTTCCGCTTCTATCTGGTTCTGCTTGAGATAATGCTATTGGTCG
>DYHK01000058.1:0-256 GCA_020724205.1 Candidatus Aenigmatarchaeum sp.
CTAGGGTTCTGATCAGATATTTCAGTAACAATTAAGTCGTAATGTTTCTTCATCCTTCTTACAAATTTTTTGTGTAATTTCTCAGCTATACCCATACCCTTATACTTTTTATGAATATTTATTTGACCCTCTATTATCCAATTATAATCTCTTATTTTCTTTTTACCATGACTTATCTTAAGAAATCTATCTATAAAGGGAGCAAGGAGTGGGATCTCTCCTGCTATCTTAATGTCAAGAGGCATTTCCTATCCTG
>DYHK01000058.1:266-4041 GCA_020724205.1 Candidatus Aenigmatarchaeum sp.
CCTGCAAAATTGTTACCATATGTTGCAACTAGAATACCTATTCTTTTATTTAGACTAACTAGCTGGTCATAAGTGGTCTGCACACTTACAAACCCCTCCTTCCTTTTTTCAGAACTAGGAACATTGCTAAAATGAGAGGAATTTTGAAGTTCAATTATTTTTTCAAGGTCTTCTTTTCGTGCTTTCCTTACTCTTATTTCTTTCATTAATATAATCAAGTGATTACATTATAAATAGGTTGCTAAAGTTACTCTAAAAGTGTATAAATTTTTATAAATAACTAAAATAAAGATAAATTATGGAACAGATAGAAAATATCGCTTTATTTGATATGGATGGAACTCTTTGTGACTATGATAAAGGAATGCGTACTGAATTAGAAAAATTAAGATCTCCAGATGAACCTATTTATAATCCTCCATTGAGAAGTAGTTATCCAAAGTATATACATAATCGTGCAGATATGATAAAATCTTCAGAATCTTGGTGGGTTAATTTACCAAGATTTCAATTAGGTTGGGATGTGTTAGAAGTTGCTAAATCTCTAGAGTATAGAATTATGATTCTTACACAAGGTCCAAAGAAAAATCCAACTTCTTGGTCAGGAAAGAAAAAATGGATAGATTCTAATTTAGGTCCAGATGTAGATATTACAATAACAAGAGACAAAGGACTAGTTTATGGAAAAGTTTTAGTTGATGATTATCCTGGATATATCAAGGGATGGCTTGAGTGGAGAAAAAGAGGATTAGTAATAATGCCTGCAAGTGAAGGTAATAAGGATTTTTCTCACCCACAAGTTATAAGATATACAGGAGAAAACTTAGAAGAAGTTCGTAGTGCAATGGAAAGAGTAAAATTAAGATAAAATCAGTGAAGTAATTGAAAACATTAATTAATCTAAATAATGAATAACAAATTTTTCCCAGTAAAAATTTAAACATTCAAAGTAGTAAAATTTGGTAGAGTTATATCATTTACAATTTAAAAAAACTATTAACTAACGTGCAGCATCTGCTTGTTTTTCAAGCTCATTCTTCTTTGTAAATGCAACACTCTCGCTAGACTCGCTGGCAGTTGCAATTATCTCTTCTGCTAAAGATTGTGCAAATGGCTTCTTCTTATTGAATGACTTATCATGAGCACCGTGAACAATATTTCTTAATGCTAAACTTACTCTTCTTAAAGGCGAACAGTCAACAGCCTGAGGATATCTAGCTCCTCCATACTGAATCATTGTAACCTCATCTCTAGGAGATCCTTTTTCAATAGCATTAACTAAAACCTGTATAGGATTCTTCCCAGTCTTCTGATGGATTATCTTAAAAGCCTCAAGAGCAGTTCCCATATTCTTATTATATTTTCCAGTTGCCCAGTTTGTTATTACTTTGTGCTTCTTTCCTCTATGACCAGGAATAGAAATTGTATTTACAAGCCTCTCAACAATATTAACATTAGCCTTTCCAAATCTCTCTCTTATTCTTCCATGTGACTTAATAACAAGCTTATAATTAAGATTAATAACTCCCTTCAAGCCAGGATCAGTAACAACTACTTCTCCGATATCATAAAGTCCAAATATCTTCTGCTCTTCTCTTTCTTCACTCGGATTTTCCATTTCTGCTTTCATTATTCTCTCCTAAATTTTGATTCATATTTATTTACTGCTAACTCCCATAATGCTTGAATAGGATTTGCCATTATAACATACTCTCCATCAACACTACCTAATTCTCTCTGATACATCTCTAGTTTATTATCACTAAGAGTAACAGGTTTTTCTTCTGTTAGATTTCTTGTATGATTATTCATTTTCTTTTTGTTATTTATTTTTGTTTTTTGTGGTTTGGAAACTTTTTTAAAAGGTTTATCTTCTTCCCTTCTCTATCTTGCCCTTAACAAGCATTCTTAACGGTTGATCATTAACTTTTATAACCTGAAATCTAACACCCGGAATATCTCCCTTTGTTCTTCCCTGCTTTCCACCAATTCTCTCAATTAAAACCTCATCATGCTCATCAATAAACTTCTGAGCAAGATTTCCTGGAATAAAAGCAGTTACAATCTTAGCATTCTTTGTTAATTGAACCTTGCAACACTTTCTCATAGCAGAGTTTGGCTGTTTAGCTTCTTTTTGAACCTTCTCAGTAACTAGCCCCTTTGCCTGGCTAGCTCCTTCTAATGGATCAGCCTTCTCGTAAAGTCCAAGAGTTCTCGTCTTATAATGATGATCTCTCCATCTGAACTTTCTGTTCTTCTTCATAATTTTCCTTGCATTCATTAAACCCATGTTACCATCAATAAAATTCGCTTTTTAAACCTTTTGAGTTAAGAATTAATTAATCTACAATTGTAAAGAACAAGAAAATGGAGAGTAGATAGTGATACTTTTTTCTATGTTATTTAAATGTTCATGCATCCCTCTTTTCCTTGAATCAGAAATTAAAGCATGTTCTTCAACATAAGCTTCATATAATCTTTTTAATATAAAATCATCAGAACCTTCAACAGTTTTTCCTACAAAATCAAAACAGGTTAAAGAATAATTTCGAGCTATAACTCTCATAGTATTTGATTTGCTGAATTTAGAATCTAAAACCTCTTTATAATCTGGATTAATTTCTAATTTTCCCCTCTTCTCAAGTTGCAAAACCCTCTTTTCAAATAACCTGTGAAGTCTGCTTAATCTTTGAGAATCACCTTCTTTCATACAGAATTTAAGTTTTATTATTTTATAAATATTTATGCAATAATTTTTTATTAAAATTAACATTCATAACATTTAAATATAGTTATATCTATTGATATAACATGGTTCAAATACATCAAAAGAAAGAAATAAAGGGAATACTAAGGTTTCCTAGACTAGATACAGTATTAATGGTAGAAGAATTTATAAAAAAACATGATGGAGAATATAAAAAAAGATCTTTATGGGAAGCTCTTCCAAAAAAAACTATGTATCAGACTTTCTGTGTTATTATTGACTACTTATTATATTCCAGAAAAATCTCTGTTGATACAGAAGGAAAAATAGGATGGATTTACTATCCTGAATCAGCTACTTACTTTTTTAAAAGAAAAGAATTATCAAGAAAATGATTTTACCCTCAGAAACTAGATTTTTTGAAGAATCAATAAAGGAAGCTTTTTATAAATTACAAAATGGAGATCCTTCTGAAAAAGAGCTATTTAGATTTATAAATCAAGCTATGGATAATATTGAAAAAAATGCTTTCTGTGGAATACAAATACCTAAAAGTCAGATACCAAAAGAGTATATCAAAAAGTATGGAGTATCAAATATCTGGAAATATGACTTACCAAATGCTTGGAGGCTTATCTACACTATTCGTGGAGGAAAAGTAATTGTTATCAGTCTTATACTTGAATGGATGTCCCATAAAGAATACGAAAGAAGGTTTAATTATTAAACAATCTTCACTTCCTTATCAAAATAATCCTTTACAATCTTCTTCATCTCATCAAGCCTAGCCTTATTACGCCCAATAAGCATAGCCTTATTTTGAGAACCTGCGTTTATAATAAGGAAATTATCCTTTATCTCAACACTCTTTATCTGCGCAGGATATATAATTGTAGAAATAAACTTCTCAGCATCCTCAAGCCCATGAGGCATAAGAACTACCTTTATCTTCCTGTTTATAATCTCTCCAATCTTCCTAATATTCTTTCCATTCTCTCCAATAGCTCTTGAAAGTTTATCCTCGTCAACAGAAAAAATTACAGTTGAATTATACACAAAACAGTGTTG
>DYHK01000059.1 GCA_020724205.1 Candidatus Aenigmatarchaeum sp.
GGGCAAAAGAAAAAGATGCCGGATTCCCGAACATGAATGTCGGCAGGAATGATTTTTGTCCATGCGGAAGCGGTAAAAAGTTTAAGTTGTGCTGCGGTTGTATCTAAATATAGTTAGAGCATTATTAAGTAGTAATTATGTGGTGAAGTCCATGTAAATTTTATAAGCATCTTTTTAATTGCAAAATAATTCGCTGATATAAAAGATTAGTGATATAACGATTCTTAATGTATTTCTTTTTACGGACAATTACAGAAATCAAACTGCATTGAATCTTGTTTGGTTTTTCCATTCCCATTGAGGACAAAGTCAAAGTGCTTTATGATTTTTTTCTTTTCAACAAATTCAATTTTTTTGTGGTCAATTTCGCGATTATTTTCTGGGAGTAAATAGTATTTTGATAATCCTTCCCAATCCATATCTCGTAGAGAAAGAATATCTTTTAAGAAAAAGCTAATCCAATATTCGCCGATTTTAGACTGTGTTTTTTCGTATTTGAGTTTATTTACTGCTGTAGTAACATATTGGGGGTCTAATTCAAAGCCAATAAATTTTCTACCGAGTCGCTTTGAAGCAATTGCCGTTGTTCCAGTACCCATAAATGGATCTAGAACAATATCTGACTCATTTGTGCTCATTAATATAATTCTCTCTAAAAGATGAATCGGTAATTGACACGGATGTTCGTCTCGATATTTATTATGTTTTATTCTATGAATATCTGTCCATACATCGGAAAGTAAAGGACCAAATGGATGTAATCCTTGCTTTTTACCACCATAGTCTTTTAGCAAGTAACCACATTTTCGACAGCGTTTGTGAGGATATCTTAATTCGAAAAATTTGGCTTGCTTAACATCTTTTACATAGTATAAAATTCCATAATGGGATGGCTGTAGAGATTTACCCATCGGTGCGGTTGGCGCGTCCCAAGAAATCCAATGTCGGAAAGTCGCATATTTGTTTAGGATAGATGAGTAATAGGTTAACCATTTTGGTATGTTATGTATAAAAATAGAACCAGTAGGTTTTGTAACTCTAACCATTTCTTTTATCCACACTTCACACCAATTCAGGTATTCTTCGAATTCCAAAGAATCTTTATAACCATTGTACTTTTTCTTTAAATTAAAGGGGGGGTCGGCAAAAGTAATATCTACTGATTCATCAGGTATTTTCATAAATAAATCAAGACAGTCACCTTGGAATATTGTGTCTAAAAGCTTCTTCATTTAAAGTAGTTCCTTATGCAAAAAGTCTTTAAATCTTTGTACTTCATCTGGATGATATGTAAAAACATCATAATAAGCTTTAACCATTCTTCTTAGATCACCTTTACGTACGTACCATCCAATGCCATCAACAAATCCAATAAAAGTTGCTTCTGGATAATGGTTCTTGATTAGTGTATCGATCGAAATTTCTGTCTTGGATTTATCACCTTGTCCAGATGATGTTGTGACAAGAAACGAACTCTCAATAATAATTCTGGGATTATCTTTATTGGGGATGATAAAATCCATTGTTCTCTTTTCGTTTGGGGCATTGGAAATTAAGTCTTTTAAATCGCCGGTTTCATAAGTAATGTTCATTTCTTGCAAAATATTTTCTATTACTTCCCTTTTCTTTATATCGCACTAAACTATCCAACAATTCATCTGTAGAAAAGTTTAGTTTCCTTATACTTAATTTTTTCATTTCGAATAATGGGAGACGCTGTCTCAGAGTCGTTATGGTCGAACCATTATAAAATAATCTTGCAATTGCTTTAACAAAATAAGAATTTATATTTAAGTTTAGTCTAATTTCCTCATCAGTCCATTCTTCAATCATTAAATCAATATTTGATAAAATATAATTGTGAATTTCTTGAATATTATCTGAGAATTTATCCGGTGACATCGCATCTAAATCTCTCTTCTTATAAACATATTTTTCTTTGCAATAAGACAGAATATTTCGATAAGAATCTCTAAGTATTTTCTTTATCGAATTGCTTCTAGCAACAAGACTATTAATATCAAAATATTGATAAATGGGAATGCTTTTTAGTTCCTCTATCAACCTTGACGAGAAGTTTTTTACAATATTCAAGTCTTTAAATAATTTTAATGAATAAACTAATTTTTCATAACTATTCCATTGGCTCAAATACAAATTTGTTTCTAAATCATCATTAGTTAGAACACGAATTACTGTTAATATTCTTTTAAAGCTCTCATTTGAGAATCCAGTTAAAGCCAAAAGACAAATTAATCCATTATCTTCTCTTAGTAAATCCTCAATAAATTCGATTCTTAAGCCTTTTTGATCAATTTGGTTTTTTAATATTAAAAGTCGATCTCTTATAGAAGTAATATACCCTTCATATCGGTCCTCAAATTCATTATTGACAAAGTAATAGGTGTTTTTGTTAACTACAGTAGAATATTTTTCTGTTTCGGATTTTGCCATTTTATTTATCCTTTTGAAAAAAAAGTAAATATTCTTCCTTCATAGTATTTCGCATACCCTTAATAGGCTTAACAATACTTTTAACAAGTTTCAGATTTGAGTCTTCGCAAAAACTTATTATTTTATCTTCAAGTCTAATACCGCCTGTTTGGTTTGTATTCGAACCGATAATTATTACAGCATATTTATTAGGTTTTAATACTCGTGCAATTTCTACACACACTGTTTTCATATCTTCGAAATAATTTTCAAGTCTTTCTATTTTATTCTTTCCTCTTAAGCCAATCATTTTTTCTTTTAGCTTTTCTACATCTAACCCCAAATACTCAAGTTGATCTTTGTCATTAATTGCATAGTCAATTGAGAATGAATAAGGGGGAGAAGTTATTATTCCATCAAAGAAATTATCCTCATATTTTAAATCCATTGCTGACGATTCTTTAGAAATATTTACATTCCCTAAGTTCTCTTTATCATAAAATGGATTTTCTAAATAATTCAAGACCGTGTAGATATAGCGTTCAAAAACTCTATTAAATAATTCTTTATGAGTTGAGCTTTTTATTCTATTGAAATATCCCATTGAATCAAGGAATGCTAATAAAGTGAGGTAATAATTTGGCTCACTTTCAAATAACTGAATGTTTTTTTTGGAATTATACTTTTTCTTAGTAGAAAAAAAGTCGAAAAGTATATCTTCTTTCTTTAATAAAAGCTGTAATTCCTCTTTTTTGGCTTTAAGGGACTCAAATTTAGTCTTAGTCATTAACCTACAAAATGGACTAATATCAACAGCTACGGAATTAATTCCAAGAAGTGCTGCCTCAATATTAGCTGTTCCACTTCCACACATTGGGTCTAATACTAGTTCTCCCTTTTTTATTCCAATAATATTCAATAAACTTTTTATTAATTGTGGGTGGAACTTACCACGGTATGGAAATAAAGAGTGTGTTGCATAGCCAGTAGAAAATGCACCATTTTCAAAATAACTTTTGGTTTTACTTGATCTGGATAATATTTCAAAAGATGGTTTAAATGTATTTGCTTGGAAATGTAATGTCGTTTTTGAGTTAATCGACTTAATATAGGCAGCTTTTCTAATCAATTCATCTGATTGTAAGGAATGGTATTCTAGAAATGCAAGTTCGAATTCGAATAATTCAGTAACTGAAGGTAATAATTCGATCTCATCACCAAACAACTTATTTGTAAAATTATATGTAAAAATGTTTTTATCATTCATATCATAAATATATCAAAGTAAAAATCGGGATTCAGTAAAATTTTTATCTTTCTTATCATCATTTGGATTAAATACCATAATAACCTCTGATTTTTTTTCGCTATAACTTACCTACAAAGCCTCTTTCTCCATACTTTTATATCTGTAATACCAATTATAAAATAGAT
>DYHK01000060.1 GCA_020724205.1 Candidatus Aenigmatarchaeum sp.
TTTCAGAAGATGGGGTATATTATGATAAAAAGTCTTGGCCAAATAGAGAAATTCCAAACTATGGAAATATAACATACGAAGAAGCATTTAGAGAACTTGGATTATAGTTCTTCTTAATATTTTAAATAATCAATATTAAATTTTCATTATAGAAAATTTCAACATTTGTAGTGATTTATGTAATAACTTATGGATTTTAGATATGATTACTTACCTTTTCTACATACTCTTAAAAATCTCTTCTAAATTAATCTCAAGAAGAGCAACAGGCATCTTTATCTTAAAATTACTAAGTACTTTAGGATGAACCTCTCCTACCTGTCCAATCTTCTTTCCCTTATATAAAACTTCTGCAACTCTCCCCTCAATAAAATAACCCTCAGCTTCTTTAGAACTTGTAAAGCTAAATTCCAACTCCAACATCCTTGAAATATAATCCAAAACCTGTTTTATTCTAGTATAATTAGCAGGTGTACAAGCTATACTTAAGTGTTCTTCCTCTCCTAAATTACCAGGATTAAAAATTCTTCCCATCTGAAAAATCTCTTGAGGATACTCAACATCAGAATTTTCAGAAATTATCTTAAGCATATAATGTGATAAATCACTTCTTAAAATATTATACTCTGTCTTAGAATTTTTAACCTCTATAAACTTCCTATTTTTCATCCCAGTCTTAATAAGCTGATCCTGTTTTGTAGTCAAGTGTAAGCTAGAAGTTTCCAATAAACCAAGTCCAACTAATAACTCAGCAACCTTATTCTTAAAAATCTCATTCTTGTCAATCTCTCCAATAGTTGAAATCTCTGGAATATTAGGAACTAAATTATCATACCCATAAGCAATAGCAACATCCTCAATTAAATCAACCTCATGCATTACATCATTTCTATAAGCAGGAACTAGAACACGTCCCTTATTATACTCCATTCCCATTTTACCAAGTAAGTCTTTTATTTGACTCTCCTTAAGATTAAGTCCAAGTAGTTTATTAGTCCTTTCAATACTAATAACCATCTTCTGAGGTTCAACACTAGGGATAGTTTCTTTTTTCCCACTTCCCTGCACACACTCTATACTATAAACCTTCCCTCCCATATCTGAAAGAGCAAAAACAACTATATTCATTACTTTTTTCAACAGCTCATAATCTGTTCCAGTTGCTTCAATAAAAATATTCTTTGTTGTCTCATCAATTCTTCCCATCTCATGAGAATTAATAATAGGAGGCATACTCATTATATTTCCTTTATTATCAACAAATACTGGATACTTATCCCATTCCTGCACTAAATGTCCATACTCTCTTCCAGTAGGATGTTGAGATAATATCTGCTTAGCAGTTATGCTATTAGGAAAATCTAAAGGTCTAAACTTAATATGCTCTGGATGTAAAGCCTTAAACACAACAGGGAAATTTATCTTATCCAAGGGATAAAGTCCAATTCCTCCTTTTTTTCTCTTCCTCAACAAACTCATTCCTAGTTTTTCTTGAATATCAATAAGCTCTTTTATCTTCTCGTCATTAAGTTTCAGGTTCTTCACAATACAGGAAATAGCATAAGGATAATCTTTGTTATAAGATTTATCAACAAGCATTGTATACCCTGAGCTTTTAACACTAATGTTGCTCAATCCCTTACTCTTCCCAGAAAAACTCTTCAAGGCTCTTAACACTCCAGCCTCTGAAAGCATATCAGGCCTGTTCGGAGCTACCTCCACATCAATAATCTCATCATCCATTCTCTCAACAGCAGTACTCATCATACTCAAAACATGATCAATCTCACTATCTTTTTTATGCCCAATAATTTTTTTCACTTCAGATTTTCTTATTCTTACAACAGTCATTTTTTCCAGACCTTCATACTCCTTATTTGTTTTATATCATTTCCATACAACTCTCTTAAATCCTTAATCTTATAATAATCCATTAGTATTCTATCAAATCCAGGTCCCCAAGCTAATACAGGAATATTTTCTCCAAGTAGAGGAACAGTTACCTCTGGTCTAAATATTCCTGCTCCTCCTAACTCAATCCACTCTTTTCTCTCAGTATGCCACGCATCTATCTCCACACTAGGCTCTGTATAAGGAAAATAATGAGGTCTAAATCTTATCTTTGGGAATCCCATCTTCTTAAAAAACTCTTTCAAGTAACCAAGCAAATTCTGAAAATTAGCATCAGGATCTATAACAATTCCCTCTGTCTGATTAAACTCAAATCCGTGCTTCCAATCAACAGTCTCATTTCTAAAACACTTTCCAATTGCAAAAAACTTTCCTCTTCTTCTTTCAATAGGTAGTTTACTCAACTCGTAAAGAGTTCTAGCAGACAAGCAAGTAGTGTGCGTTCTCAAAACTAACTTCTTAGCTTCATTCTCATTCCAAACTCCTCCCCAACCCTTGCTTCCATCAACACCCTTCTCATGAGCCTGCTTAACATTTTTAACAACACTCTTATCCTTAACATCTCTATCTAAAGGTAAGAAAAAAGTATCCTGCAAATCTCTAACAGGATGATCTTGTGCAGTAAACAAAGCATCAAAATTCCAAAAACTCTCCTGAACTAAATCTCCCTTCATCTCCTTAAATCCAAGTTCAGTCCAAACCCTTCTTCCATAATCTATTGACTGATTAACAAAATGCCTCTTTCCTCCATTAATCTTTGGAAGAGGTGAAACAACATCATACTTTCTAAATTTCTTTCCCTCCCACCTTCCTGATTTTATCAACTCAGGAGTTAATTGTTCTATCATATCTCCATTATTCAAATTAATATTCTTCCCAGAAATACTCTTGCCAATATCACTTAAAGAATAACTAACTAATTGATTCTCCTCAACCCTAATTACATCTTTTCTATCCTTCAAAGAATTAAATGCAAATAATTCTTCTGGCTTTAAACTATTAAAATTCAGAGGAAGCTTCTCTAAAAATACCTCTTCTAAAGTTTTTTTCCCAATCTCTTCTTTTTTAGCACTTAAAATAATATCTCCATTTTTCAAGTCAATTAGAGCTTTTTTCTTTAAAGTACCTAAAGAAACCTTAAACTCCTGATCATTAAGCCCAGACTTCTTTCCAGCTTCACTTAAACTAACTCTCCCCTTAGAATTAACTATATATTTTAATAACTGCCTCTCTGGAAGCCCTTTTTTTCTATATACCTCTCCATTACTTCCTAAATTAACTATCTTCTCCTTCTTAATTTCTAACTTAATAACTTTTTTAGAACCTAAAAACTCTAAAGCCCTCAACACAGAAACTCTTTCCATCCCAGACCTCTCAACTAACCTATCAAAATTATGCTCGTTTAATAAGGGTAGAATCGTTCTTTCTATAGGAGATAAAGACTCTATTATATCTTCGTAAGCCATATAGCAAATTGGGGAATTTTATTAATAAACCTTTTTATAAAGAAAAAGAAAAAAGATTTGTTAATAAAGTTTAAAAAAAGGTATTCTATATATGATAATGGAAAAAAGATGGATAGTTATCATAATTTTAACCATCTTAGTTTTAGGAATAATTATTTCACTTACAATAAAGGGCCCTGAAGGAACTGCATGTACAAAGGAAGCAAAAATTTGTCCTGATGGAACAGGTGTTGGTAGGACTGGGCCAAATTGCGAGTTTAGTCCTTGTCCACTAACAGATGAAGCAAAATTAAATATATGTAGGGTTAATTCAGATTGTATAATTGTTAACTATAATAGCTGTTGCGGTTCAACTAAGAAATCAATAAATAAGGAATATCTAACTCAATATAAT
>DYHK01000061.1 GCA_020724205.1 Candidatus Aenigmatarchaeum sp.
CAAAAAATTTGTAAGAAGGATGAAGAAACATTACGACTTAATTGTTACTGAAATGTCTGATCAGAACCCTAGATCCCTTTATGTTCATAAAAATAAACTTGGGCTTGATATTGTTCAGAAATATTCATCAGGAGGGAGAAAATGGTATATTTTGGTTCAAGATTTAAATAAAAATGGTAAAAACTGAAAAGGCAATGTTTGGTGCAGGATGTTTCTGGGGAGTGGAATACGAGTTTCAGAAAATGCCAGGAGTTGTTAAAACTAAAGTAGGATATTCTGGAGGGAAAGATAAAGCAAAAGTAACTTATGAAGAAGTTTCAACTGGAGAGACTGGACATGCAGAGGTAGTTTATATTGAATTTAATCCAGATGAAATAAGTTATCCTGAACTCCTTGATATTTTCTGGAGAGCACATGATCCTACAACTGAGAATATGCAGTGGCCTGATGTTGGATCACAGTATAGAAGTGTTATATTTTATTTTAATGATAAACAAAAAAAAGATGCTGAAGCTTCTTTTAAGAGAATGCAGAATATAATTCATAAAAAAATTGTTACTCAGATTATAAAGGCTGGAAAGTTTTATCCTGCTGAAGATTATCATCAGGATTATGTTAATAAACACGGAGTTAACAGCTGTCACCTTGCAAGTAATCCTTATCTTAGATAGCTCGACATAAAGTTTAAAAACTACTTTTATTACTCATTATAATCTAGATAGTCTAACTCTTTAGAGATACATTATCACTAGAGATTTATATCCATAAAAAACAAAAATGGCTCAGGAAGAAAAAAAATTAACAAAAATTCAGAGGCTGACAAGCTCTCAGAAGAATATTAGAAACATAGCTACGTCTGCACATATTCACCATGGTAAGACTGCATTTACAGATAATCTTTTAGCAGCTGCTGGAATGATGGCTGCAAAAAACGCTGGTTCTTTAGAAGAGGGAATGACTACATGGCAACATGCAGATGAGCAGGAGAGACTGATGACTGTGGATGCTGCGAATGTTTCTATGGCTCACGAGTTTGGTGGAGAAGAATACTTGATTAATCTTATTGATACTCCTGGACACGTTGACTTCTCTGGAAATGTAACTAGAGCGATGAGGGCAATTGATGGAACTGTTGTTTTAGTTTGTGCTTCAGAAGGAATTATGCCACAAACAGAGACTGTTCTGAAACAAGCATTAAGAGAAAGGGTAAAACCTATTTTATTCATTAATAAGGTAGATCGTTTAATTAAGGAATTAAAGATGACTCCTGAACAAATGCAGGAGAGATTTATTAAGATTTACAAAGACTTTAATAAGCTAGTTGAGAGATTAGCAGAACCCGAGTTCAAGGAAAAATGGCAGGTTGATATTAATGAGGGAAGTGTTGCATTTGGAAGTGCTAGAGATAACTGGGCTTTATCATTACCTTTTATGAAAAAGAAGGGAGTTTCTTTCAAGAATATTTTTGAATTGTACAATATGGGAGAGGAAGAGAGAAAAGAGTGGACTTGGAAGAATGCTGCATTATTCGAAGTAATTCTTGATATGGTAATTAAGCATTTGCCAAGCCCTGTTGAGGCACAGAAGTACAGAATTTCTAAGATATGGTCTGGAGAAGCAGAATCTGAATTTGGAAAGAATTTAACAAATTGTGATGCTAATGGAGAACTTGCTTTTGTTATTACAAGAATTGTTATTGATCCTAGATCTGGAAAAGAAATTTCAGCTGGAAGATTATTCTCTGGAACTTTAGAACCTGGAATGGAAGTTTATCTGAATAACGAGGCTAAAAAACAGAAGATACAGCAAGTACTAGTTTACAATGGAATAAAGCCAGAGCAAGTTGAGAGAGTTCCTGCTGGAAATGTACTTGCAATTTCTGGAATTGTTGCAGAAGTTGGAGAGACTATTACTCTTTCACCACAGACACCATTTGAAGAGATTAAACATATATTTGAACCAGTAATTACAAAGGCTATAGAACCAAAGAAGATGGCTGATCTTCCTAAACTTGTAGAAGTATTAAGAAAAGTATTGAAAGAAGATCCTAGCTTGAAGGTTGAAATTAATGAAGAGACAGGAGAAAATTTAGTTTCTGGAATGGGAGAGTTACACCTAGAAATAATTGAAAATAGAATTGTAACTGAAAAAGGATTAGAAATTAAAACATCTTCACCTATCGTTGTTTATAGAGAGACTGTTGTTAAAAAATCAGCTCCTGCTGAAGGAAAATCTCCTAATAAGCACAACTCATTCTTTATGACTGTTGAACCTCTAGAAGATAATGTTTACAATGCAATTAAGAGAGGAGATGTTCACGAGAGAAGGTACAAGAAGAGAGATGATAATATGGTTAAGAAATTATTAGAAGCAGGATTATCTAATGATGAGATAAAAACTTATAAGGATATTTACAAGGGATGTGTATTAGCTGATGAGACTCGTGGAGAGGTTCATATGATTGAAGTCATTGATTTAATCATGGATTCATTTGAACAAGTAATTGATGCTGGTCCTCTAGCAAGAGAACCTTGTATGAAATTAAAAGTTACAATTGCTGATATAAAACTTCATGAGGATGCAATTCATAGAGGTCCTGCACAGGTTTACCCTGCTGTAAGAGATGCTATAGCTGATGCAATGAAGAGCGTAAATGCCTCTTTATTTGAACCATTATATGGGTGCGGTTACTAAGTTAGTTTCAACTAAGAGGGGACAGTTAATTGATGTTCAGCAAGATGAGATGGGTGTTAAGGTTAAAGCAAAAATACCTGTATCAGAAATGTTAGGTTGGTCTAGTGATTTAAGATCTGCAACAGAGGGTCGTGGAATTTCTTCTTTAGAAGATCAATCTTTCGAGCAGATGCCTCGTGAGTTACAGAACGAAGTAGTTAGAAAGATAAGAGAGAGAAAAGGTCTGTCAGAAAACCAGTAAACAGACCTGCAATTTACTAACATAAACTGGAAGGGCTTATCTGAAAATCAGTAGAAAGTCAGAGAGAAATAAAATGGAAGAGATAATAATCAGAACTGGAGACGGACAAGAATATCCTTAGAAATAGTTTCAGGCAAAGGTTTGACCACCTCTATCAAGGTGTTGAAGAAAATAATTTTAAAGTTATTTATGAAAGATTATATTCAGTTTATGAAGGCTTAACTAAGTATGTTCAAATTGATCCTCCTTTTAAAGCACCTAATGAACTTGAAACAATTACAGACAGTGATGTCTTTGAACTTGAATTATTTATTGGGGTTGGATTTAGTGCTTTAATTTATAAGTCTGGAGAAATAATTAAGAACATTCATAACAGCCTCCCTTAATCTAAATTAAACCAGAGTAACTTGCTGAAAAGGAGTAAAAAATAAAATTATTTTTAAATTGAAATAATTCTAATTTTTTATGTTATTTGTTAGGGTTCCTAAAAAGTTCTTCAAACTCTTTTGTATACATATTTATCTTATAATTGAAGTATTATTAAAATTTTCTGATTAGGATTTTATTTTAGTTATGAAAACATTTATAAACCCTAAAAATTATCTGAGATTACTAAAAATCATTTTTATGATATTAGGAATATATTAATATGGCAAAAGAAAAACCAATCTTGAATGTTGTGTTTGTAGGGCATGCTGATGCTGGAAAATCAACCA
>DYHK01000062.1 GCA_020724205.1 Candidatus Aenigmatarchaeum sp.
ACGTGAACATCTCCATCGCTATCATCATCTAATGTAACGCTGAAGCTTGTTCCAGCACCCTTATCTCCATCTTTATTCTCTTCATCAAAGAATAACCAGAAACTTGCAGGATTGTGTCCAGCAGTTGTTCCGTTAAGAGCATCATCTCCAGAGCTTGTAAAGTTAATTGCTCCCTTCACAGTTGAAGAGTTAGATGCTTCGAATGGAAGATAAATCTTCAAACCTTCAGCAGTAAATACAGTGTTAAAGTTTGTATTTGTTCCTGCAGAGATAAGTACTGTTTTTTCAGATGCGTTCTTTTCAACACTTAAAATGTTTAAAGAAACGTCTCCGATAGTACATTCATCTCCCGCTACTTTATCAGTACATACGTCACTTCCTGTTACTTCGTTCTTAATTGTTGTTCTGTTTTTTCCGTTTGATTCGGAAACTCTCATGGACAACAAGTAGGATTCAGCATCAGATGATGTGCTATATGTAGCTACAAAGTATTCGTGATAGTTTGTGTTAGATACTGTTTGCTTGTACTCTAAACTTCCGTTTCCAGATGTCGCAAGTCTTTCATCAGAGTCTTTACCGATTACGTTAAATTCTCCGGTGGCGTTTGCTCCCAAAATGTTGATGCTTGCAGTTCCGTCCTTTATAGGGACTTTTAATTGAATGCTATCATCTCCATCATAGTCTACCACAGTCTTCTCAGACTTTGGTACAACAAAATTACCCATTGAAAGTTTTATCGCTTCAAATCCAGGCATTAAAAGCTCAGTGTCAGGTGCAAGATATACTTCATCTTCAGATGTCCACTCAATAATTATTTTATCGAGCTTTTCATTTGTTGATGCGGTACCTCTCTTAACCCATGCAATTACTCCGTCAAGAGCTTCGTCGTTCAACTCTACTTCTTGACCAGATTCAAGCTCAAGCTTTCCTTTACCGATGCTAAATTCTACTTTTTTAACTCCTCCAGCATAATTCTGGACAAGTACTTCTTTAACTCCAATGTATGAGTTATCAGCAAGTTTGAATGTTCCTCCATTAGATAGGGAGTTGGTTAATTCACCATTAACATCAAATTTAACGCTGTTTTCACTAATAAAGTTAATTTTAACTTCATATGTTTTGTCCCCTACAGTGATAGTTTGAGTTTCACCTTCACTTAAAACTGCAGTGTTTGCAGAGTCAAGTAATGTGAATTTTCCAAAGTAGTCACTAGCTGAACTGTTTGTCTTAGCCTCTAAGATATAGTAGCTCTTACCCAAGATAGTTAAATCTGTGGTTTGAAAATCTACTAAATTTCCACTTGTTACAGCTGATTCAGCATCAGTTGTGAAATCAAGTGTGTAGTTTGCTAATAATGTTCCGGATGTTGCTAATCTAAATCCAACGCTTGGTTCTTTATTCTTGTAGTCAGAATCTGCGAAAGCAATTAATTGAGGACTTCCCAATGTAATCTTTTGCTCGTAAGCATATTCTGAATTATCATCATTCAAATATGTTCCGTCAGCAAGAAGAGTTGGTAAGTCGTCATCATCTACAGTGGATCCAAATGGGCCATTTAAGGCATCTCCTAAGTTAAGTCTGTTACTTGATTTATCAAGTTGAACGAACTCTCCTCCAGAAACAGTTGTTGAACCACTGCTTGTGCTTCCGCTAGCAGCTTGTTTTGCAAGTTCATCAGCAAGCTTTGTTTGAATGTTAGCAACAGCAACTAAGTCTAAGTTTGCTCCAGGAGCAGAACCATAAACAATTGCTACGTCAGCGCTTCCGTTCTGCACGAAAGGTGCAGGGAAACTAGCAGCAGCAGCTAAAGCCACAGTTGAACTAAGCATTGCAGTACTTGTCAAAACAGATGCAATTCTTCTGAAATTAAATACCATTTATTTTTATAAACCCCCTTTCAGCTTTTATAAACCTCTTTAGCAGCCCCTCAAGGCTCCTCTTAGAGGAGGTCTTTACAGACCCGCATAAAGCTAATAGGTAATTAACTTAAATCTTAATCGCTTTAAAAAGCTTTCTCCTAAGCCCTAAAAACCTGTATTTTTGTCGAAGCAAGTCCTTACTTTATTTAAAAAGCTTTCGGTGTTTTTAGTAATGGTAACACTTTTCTAATTAGTATTAAACGAATTCCAAAAAATAATATATGTAAATATAAAACATATATGTCTAGATATATGTTCAATAGAAACATATATAAAGTAATTTATCGAATATAATTCATGGCAAGCAAGACAAGGGAGATCACAATTACAACAGAAACTGGAGCATTTACACCTATCCTCAAGAGATTCAAAAATATTGAAGAAAACTATGATTTTGAGGGCATAAGTCTAGTAAGAAAGCTACTTTCAAACGAAAAAGCAAGAATTCTACACACAATTAAGACAAAATCACCTAATTCTATCTATTCACTAGCTAAGCTTTTAGGTAGGGATTTCAAGGCCGTAACTGAAGATATTAAACTTCTTGAGAGATTTGGGTTCATAGATATGGTCTCAGAAAGAACTGGAAAAAGAGAGCGCCTCAGGCCCAGATTAATAGTAGATTCAATAAATCTAATAGTTAAACTCTAATCAAAACATAATTTCAATTCAACTATAATATTCCCTCCTCCAGCATAAATCGGCTTAAGAATATCTCCTCCCCTATATGCATTTGAGCAATTTCCTTTATTTATTAATAAAATTTGTTCTTTTTCCTCTTTGTCCACATACGCTAAGAACTCAAGACCTTTATAGAATGAAGCATTATTTACATTAAAGCTCTGAGAGATTACTTGTTCTACTTCTTCCTTAAGGGCATCACAAGATTCTTTTCCACCTAAACAATCTCCTCTTCCTGAATAACAGATATCATATAATTCTCCTATTTTAGCGTAATTCGGTTCGTAATTAATCGCACAACTACTAGTATACTCATTTAAACTTTCTAAGAAATAAATTATCTCTCTACTTCCCTCTTCACCTTCAGAATTATCTCCATAAAGAAACATCCCCAATAAAACAAGGAAAATAACTGCTACTAAAACTACAATTAAAACAAAACCAATCATTTCCTCTTGCCCTTTTCGATTCATTTTATACTTCCCCCAGAAGCTAACACTTGCCCCATCTCACATTTAAAATAACCTTCTCTAGAGCTTTCCCATCTACATATAGAAACAAAAGATCTTGTAATTGCTCCAACATCTGAGCTCTTATTGATTAAAGTTATACTAGCGCAATTAGGGTAATTTTCTTTCAAACACTCTCCTTCAGAACTAGGATAAATCTTTTCAATTGCAAGATAATCAAAATCCCAAAATCCCTTATAGCTATTTCTTTCTTTCAATAATAATACTTTATCTAAATCAATACATTGTGAACAATCTCCTTTACTTTGGAAGGAAAACTCAGGAAGAGAACTAATTTTTCTTATGACTTCTCTTGCTTCTTCTTCTTTTAATGAATTCACGTCCCCTTTCAAATTAGCCACTCTTAATGATACAAAAATCAGAGCAACAAACGACATAAAAATCATAAGCGCTACTAACACAAACGCCATCTGTTGTATTTTCAATTGACCTTTAGAAGAGCTTACAACCAAGGTTTTCATTTTTTCTTTTTATTTAAA
>DYHK01000063.1:0-1400 GCA_020724205.1 Candidatus Aenigmatarchaeum sp.
GATAGCCTTAATTTATTTAGTATTGATAGAACAATAAATCCTGATGAGAGAGATTCTAAAAAAGTTTTTAGGTGTTTGAATTCAATGATAGATCAGGGAACTGTGGGTGTTACATGTGATTTTAAAACAGGTTTTTTACACTATCATCTTAGAGGAAAATCATTTGATGTAAATGCCTAATCCATATAGATAGCTTCCCACTTTCTCATTATGTGCTCTGGGACTTTTATCTTGTGCGTTCTTTTTTCTTTTTGAATTTTTGATCTTAGATATATTCCTATTATAACTCCAAAAAAGATTCCTGAGAGGTGAGCTATGTGGCCAATATTATCTGGTATGAATATTCCTATAGAATCAATTACTATGTAGATTATTGCTGCTATGAACATTGGCATTATCATTCCAAAAGCCCAGACAGTCATCATTGGACGTATTATTGCTAGAGCTCCTATAACTCCCATAATAGCTCCTGAGGCTCCTAGTGATGAGGGGTAGAAATTAAATGAGACTATGTTTGCTAGGATTCCTGTTATTATAAAGACTAATAGGAATTTATTACTCCCTATTAGTTTTTCAAGCATTAAACCGAAGAGGATAAGTGCAAACATGTTTAGTAATAAGTGTGATAAAGAACCATGAAGAAATATAGCTGTTAGAAATTTCCATGGCTGGTAAATAGAAGACTGATTAAGAATTAAGGCTTGTTCAAATGCTGGAGAGATTAGCTGAATAGCAAATATAACTACGAGTAGGATTGCTATGAATACTGAATAGAATTTTACCTCTGGCATGTTTTAGATTCCCTCTCCCTGTTCGTAACTTTTGGATTTATGAACATCATGCCTGAATGATGGTTCTGGCGGCCTAATAATATATGTTTCATCAAATTCTTTCATATTAGATTCCCCAATATTTTGAAGTAATATATGCATTTCATTATAGCAAGATCTTATTTTAGGATTGGATAAAATAAATCTAGCATTCTCTAAATTTACTCCATTATTCGTTACTGAATTGTCTAGTAAAAGTCTTCCGTGAGGCCAAACTTCAAGCCATGCTTTAATTTCTTTTGTATTACTTTTTAATGCTTCTGGACAATAAATTATTCCAATAATAAAATATCTATTACTTCCTAATTCATATCTAATAAGATCTTTACCACATTCAGAACAAGTTCCATCTGGACTTTCTAATAATAAATCATCTATAGATCCGAGCAATTTTATTTTTGGATTAAGTTCATAATCATTTTTAACCTCTTGCCAGAATTTATTCCAAATCTTTATTGTTGGAAGATAAGGTCCTTCAATGCTTTTTGGCATAAGTCTTTTAGGAGGTCTGTCTCCTGGTTTTATTAGTCCTGGACTGTAATTTGTCATGTTTTAGATTAGTTATAAGGG
>DYHK01000063.1:1410-3584 GCA_020724205.1 Candidatus Aenigmatarchaeum sp.
TATAAAAAATGAGTGGTCATTAGTTAACTTTAAATATACTTCTTTGTTTGAGATTTTATGAAACTAGTAAGTTTAAGTGAGAAGGCGAAAGGCGCTGAAAGCGCTGGTTGTATTCATTTCTGCTAGTTGTAACTCTTATAATTTTTCTAAGAATTTTCAAAGTAATCTTTTTATACCTTTATTTGGTAATTTAAACAATGGCGGTTGTAGTTTAACGGTAAAACGCGCGGTTGTGGTCCGTGTGACGAGGGTTCGACTCCCTCCTTCCGCTTGCACAGGAAACCAATGGTTTCCTACTGCCCTACCTTCCTTTAAAATCTCCTATGGTTTCTTTGAGGAAAGGATTTTTAATAACTATTTTCCTAATTTAAATATTAAAAGAGGTGAAAAATGGAAACAGTAAAAGGATTCAGAGATATAGAAGGAGAAGAAGCAGAAAAAGCATCTTATGTAAGAAAGATTATATCTGAGGAGTTTGAGAGGTATGGCTTTGAGTATTCTGAGACACCTATTGTTGAGTATGAGGAGTTTGTTCGTGGCGAGAACTCTGGAGACGAGGCTGTAAGTGATATTTTTAAGTTAGCTGATAAGGGTCAGAGAAAACTAGCCTTGAGATACGAGTTTACATTCCAGCTTAAAAGATTATCTTTGAATAAAAAATTACCTTATAAGAGGTATCAGATAGGACCTGTATTTAGAGACGAGCCTGTTTCTGCTAATAGGTTCAGGCAGTTTACTCAGTGTGATGCTGATGTTATTGGATCTAGTGTGTTAGATGAGGCTGAGTTGTTAAGGATGGCTAGAGATATTTTTTCTAAGTTAGAGATAAAGCCTAAGATTTATGTGAATAGCAGAAGATTACTAAACGAGATTTTAAGTTTTTATGATGTGAGAGATGTTAGTCAGGTTTTAAGAGAGATTGATAAGCTTGATAAGCTTCCTGAGAAAGAAGTTAAGGAGAAATTGAAGAAATTAAGAGCAGATAAGATTGTTGATATTTTAAAGAATAAGGAAAAATATTTTGAGAAGTTTGAGAGTTATAATGAGATTGTTGAGCTGAAAAAATACTGTAAGTTGTATGGGGTTGATGTAGAGTTTAAGCCTTCTTTAGTAAGAGGATTAAGCTATTATAATGGAACTATCTTTGAGATTAAGTCTGGAATTAAGGAGACTATATGCTCTGGAGGAAGTTACTTAGTTAATAATATTCAAAGCACAGGAATTTCATTTGGTGTTGATAGAATTGTTGCTGATACTAAAGTAAGACCTGGAAGGAATAAGGTGCTTGTAATCTCAATTGCTCATGATAAGGAAGCAATTGCTCTAGTTAGTAAGCTACGAGAGAGTGGATTGAATTGTGTTTTACTTTCTGGAAAGATATCTAAGGCTTTAGAGTATGCAAATTCAAAGAATATAAGCTATGTGGTGTTTGTTGGAGATGATGAGGTAAAGAAGAGAAAGTATACTTTAAAGAATTTAAAGAGTGGTAAGGAAAAGAAGCTTAGTGAGAGTGAGATTGTTAAAAATCTTAAGGAGTCTTAGTATTTATTATTTTTTGATTTAAAATTCTAGATTTTTCTCTGGACTTTATATGTTAATATATCTAAAATCCATAAGTTATAATGTAAGGTTGGTAAATGTAAACTTTTCTATATGAAAATTCTATTGATTAGTTAACATAATCTTTTTTTATTAAATATTCTTTAGCTTATGTTCTTACTGATTCTTTTTTTCAGAGACTTCTTTTCCATCTTCGAAAATACTTTCAAACTTGCTTTGGTCTTCTAGAGAGTCTTCAAAAGATCTCTCTATATTATCTGTGATAATATCATTCTCATCAAGCTCTGGATCTAGCTTTTTTAGACGTTCCTTAAGTATCCAGATTTCATCTAAATGAGCCTCTTGCTCGAGCCAGACCTTGCTTTGAGTGTCAAGGTGTAGTAAGGGTATAAAATTTGAGATTTTTGATTCTCTGTCTGGAGGAGAAAATTCACTGAACCTTACTTTTTCATTTGATGAAAATAACTCTTTTATTTTTTCATGTACTATTTTAATTCTTTCTAAGAGATTAATAGATTTTTTAGGCATAAAAAATTTAATTTTTTCATGAGTTTCACGCTCTACTTCTTTCCTAACCTCTCTTCTTGACTCTGTTTCAACTGCCTTATTAAGAG
>DYHK01000064.1 GCA_020724205.1 Candidatus Aenigmatarchaeum sp.
GGTTAGAATAATAACCTAGGCTTGTCCCTATTTCTTTTCCTTGTTTATCTACTGCACCAGTATATTTTTTAATCATAAATTGCAAAGAGTCTGATTCTATAAACATATTGTCACCTAATGAAATTTTCATCTTTTATTCCTCCTATTTTTTATTTCCAATAGGCTTCTTCTCACCTATCAATTAACTTCTCACCTGTCACAATATCCACTTGCAACATAGTCTTAAAAGGTCTGCTTCTGTCCTCAATTAATTCATGTGGGTATATATCAAATCCAGCGTTTGCTATTTGACTAATTAATGTACGCATTTCATATCCCTCCTAATATTCCATTTTTCCTTGGTTCTATATATCCACTTCGTGCTTGGTCTAGTAAAAGTAGAAATACCTCGTCAATCTCTCTATCAACTATTTTTGCTATCTCACTTATGTCGGTTCCTTTTCTCCATTCACCCCTTACTTTCTTAACCTCTTGTTTATCCCATGCAAACTCTAAATCATCACAGGCGATATAAAGGTTCTCTTGGGGTATTTGCATATAATAGCTAGGATTATCCCTTGACATTTACCTTCCCCCTCTCTAAGAGGATTCTAGCAGCTTGGTAACGATAGTCTAAGTTAAGGTTACTTACTGCTATTTGATAGAGTTCGATTTTAGATAGCTCACGTAGTCCCATTTTCCCACCTTCTCATACATTTCTAATATTTCACCTAATGTATAATCCTTATGTTCATCTTCTACATTTCCATCACATTGCATCATTATTAAAGTTTCATATATACTCAATTTATTTCACTCCTTTTGGTATATTATTTTTATTCTTGGATATACTTATAATGGACAAGTATGGACTTATACTATATAAGGTTAAAAAAGAGTGCCATAATCGGTTTATGGCTAATCTAATAACTCTGGATTTTACCTTCTTGATTTATTATTTTTGTAGAATCACATTCAGGGCAGGTTAATAATTCAGTCTTAGATAATGTCCCTCCCTGTGTGCCAATTTCAGTAATTTTAGCTTCATTTTCATTAAAAGTGTTTCCACATAATATACACTTATAATCTGTGTTCACTCTATCCCTCTCACCTCTCTATAATTGGTTTATGGCTAATCTAAAATTTTCCCTATTTCATCTTCTTTAACTGCTATAAAATCCGCCCAGTTATTTCCATTTATAGGAACGATAATATCTTTCTTTGGAAACAACTCTCTTCCGTTTTCATCTACAATGTAATCTTGGACAATGAATTGATAGTATGATGTTGAATAGTGGACTTCTAAAATGCACTTAGGTGTTTTAGAAGGCATTGTGTAAATATTACCTTTACTATCTTGAATTTTTAATAAATTTTCTCTCAATACTCTCACCTCTCTATAAGATACTTACCATCACTTTTACTTAGATGGTTTAATAGTGCAATCTTCTCTAGTTCTGTTAGTGCTAACCATGTTTTAGCTTTAAGTATCATCTTCTATTCCTCCAATGTAGTTAATAAAGCAGCTTTACATATAGCAAGTGGGGCGGTAGTTTCAAATGTATTGGCTAAAGTAACAGATTTGTCATATATAAAAACAATGTACGCATCATCACTCTTAGTTACTTCTATGCTTTTAAATTTTTTTACCACTTTCCAAGCATCTAATATATTAGTGGAATAGTTCGGAAGGTTATAATTATTATCTTTCCAAGCCATAGGCGGTGTATGTTCTCCACCATAAGCACTTTTAGCAAACCATGAAATTTTCCCATTACCTTTATCTACTCCACAACGGAAACCCATTACCTGTTCTGCTATAAATGCGTCTAATTCCCTTCCTGCTTTCATATTTAATATCTCTTCTCTTGTCATACTCCCACCACCCCATAATAAGCATTTGGATTTCTTTGATAATCTTCAATTTCTTTCTCATGTTCCTTGACTTCACGATAGATTCTATCCCAATCAGCAGGAGTAATCTGTTGTTCGAGCGCTTCTCTAATTGGTCCTTCAATATGTGGATTCTCTGTTTGTATGGTGGAGTTAAGAGCATACTCCATGATTTCATCTTCGTTTGTTGTCCTCTTATCTAAGGCATAATTTAGCATATAGTATCTTAGTACTTCTGCCATTCCTTCAATGTTAATATCAATTTTCACTGTTAATCTCCCCTCTCTTTGAATTAGTTGAATATTTTTAGAGGGATTTGATATAATAGTCATAGGTTGTATTGATACACCCTCTTGTGTGACCCGTCTTTTGAAGTCTTCAGCTTCTAGGACGGCTTTTTCAAATTTGTTCATTTAGGCACCTCGCTTTTCTTTGAGTTTCTTGGTTAAAAATGCGTCGATCTGATTTAAGTTGTACTTGCTTACCTGTTCTGAATACCAGGCTTCAAAATCATCCATCTTAGCACCTATTGATTCATATTTGCTTTTGATAGTCGCTTTAGATGGACCATCTTGGTTTAGTTTTGCATTCTCAACCTCTTCTTTACTTGCTACACTCTTTTTTACTTCAAACCCCAATATCGCTAATGCTCTTCCTACTGCTGATGTCTCACAATTTTCTATGTGTGATGTTTTGTTGATGAATGATGAGCCTTCCTTCTCCATTGCATGACCTGTGGCTGGCTTTGTGTCCTCTCTATCTCGATAGGCATAAGCTTTGATAATAACCTTATCGTTGTCTAAGTAAGTTATTTCAGTTTGAATTGAGCCATCTGGGTACTTCTCATAAAACTTTTCTATTCTTACGTTCACTTCAACATAATCTTTTAAAGCATCTTCTCTGCTCATAATGTCCCTCCTTATCTAATCCTCAACGATTCGCCTTGTACTAACTCAACACCTGGTAATTCATTACCTTCTTTAAGCCAAGATATTAAATTTTTCTTATCTAACGCAGGCTCTTGTGGTATCCAATATGTGCTAGGAATATGCTCTGTACTTAGTACATTAAGTGATGGTGGATTCTTCTGGATTGCTACTGTAAAGATTAAACCTTTAACTTTGTCTAATCCTACTTTTCTAAGTTCATCTTCAAGCCTTAGTTTCATGTTGGTAGCGTGATTTTCTAATGCTCTCCTGCGGTCTGCTAAGCGCTTTTCTTCTTCCTTGATAGCGTTTGCTTGTGCTTCAAGTGTCTTAATCACCTTAGCGTAGTTTTCAGCCTTTTCCTCGATTGCATCTTCTAAGGCTTCTAAAGTGTCCTCTAGCCCTTCTCCACCCTCTTCTATTAGTTCAAATATCTTGTTGTAAGACTCAGTTAACTCATATAGCTTCATTGTCATTTTCAGTGTCCTCCTTATTTAAAGATTCATAAATCTTATTTGCTATTTCTTCAAGTTGTTCTTTAGTGGTAAACAAACTTATTTCTCCTCCCTCTGCACTGAAACTAACTAAACTTACTTTGGTACCATCATTCCTTGTGTTAAAGTCACTTTTTACGTTTATTTTAAGTTCTTTATTGACTGTATGAAAACTTACATCCATTACACCA
>DYHK01000065.1 GCA_020724205.1 Candidatus Aenigmatarchaeum sp.
CCCTTATTTTTCCTTTGAATTAGATGAAAAAGGAAAAAATCTTACAATATCTGAAAGTATGAAAGATGAAGAAAGTAAAGTAACATCAGAATCAAAGGCAGAAATAATGTTACTTCCCCCTAAAATGATAGAATTTGCAAAAAAACAGAAAATAAAAAAATTGCAAGAGGAGGGATTAATTTAATAACTCTCTTCAATTAAAAAACACATGCGTGAATTCATTTACTTCTCAAATAAAGCAAGAACAACAGGGAATTTTGATACAAGAAATCTAATGGATGCAGGGCGCATGGATATTGCCTGTCACATTCTAATTAATGCTTTCTTTCTCTCTCATAAGATAAGAGATGACACTAAACTGCACTTAGTCTTTAATGGAGCTCCCGATCCACCTAAACATATATCTATCTTTCCTGCAGGAAAAAAAAGCTCTGGGAATATTACAATAAGCAAAAAAGATGTAGCAAATCTAATAAAGAAACTACTCTTCAAATACAGACCAGGAAAAAATACCATAGTAGAACCTGGATATGAAATAGAAAAGAAGTCTCTCTTCACACTAGTTGATGAACTAATAAATCAGGGAAAAGAAATATATGTTCTTGACGATCGTGGAGAAGATATAAGAAAGATAGAATTCAAAGACAATCCTGTTTTTATAATAGGGGACAATGATGGTTTTAATACAAAAGAATTAAAGAAACTAAAATCTCTTGCAACTCCAATCTCAGTTGGAAAAAAAGTATACTTTGCGTCTCAAGTTGTTACAATCATCAATAACGAACTAGACTATCAGAATATTTAAGAAAAAATTATCTAACAGCTTAATTATAACCAATAATAAAATTTCTTAAGGAAATTTAAATGTTTAAAGTAGTTTATACAATAAACAAAGAATTTTAGTTACATTAACAGATATCTTAACTCTTCTTTACTTCAGCTACAAGCTTTTCAGACTCTTTTTCAATCCTATCAATTGCATCTTGTATGGCCTTTCTAGGAGTTTTCCCTTTTGTCTCAACTCTAAGAACTAGAGGCTTAATAGGATGATCTCTTCTCCAAGCAACAAAGCTAACAGAATCATCCATATTCAAATACTCTCTTAAAACCTCTGCAACTGTAAGAGAATCAAGAGATACTTCTATACTTTCCTTATCATCACTAATAACTTCAACTTCCATGCTATAGAAATCCAAATCACTCCTTATAAAGCTTTCTCTCTTGGTATCTTGTTTTAAAATTAAAGTACTCCTGAACTTTCATAATCTCTCTACCTAAATCAAATGCAGACATAAATCTCCACAGCCTCTGAAGAACAAAATTTCTCTCATCATCCGAATCTGAATCATTATAATGTTCAGCAAACCTATCTAATGTTTGATAATTTAAATTGTAAGGCATTTTACAATGAATAATATTTTGAAAGATAATAGAATAGGTATTTTTAAGTTTTTCTAATCACTAGAATTCTTCTCTTTTCCAGCTTCTTCCTCGCTATTACCAAGAATACTTTCCTTCCAAGACTTAAAGTAGTTCTTAGTAGCCTGCATAAAACCAAGTCCTGCTTCAGTATCTTCCTCTGAAGTTTCCTCGCTATCAGAAATCATCTCTTCTGTTAAGCTAAGTGATTCTTTTCTCAACTTAACACTTAAGTATTGTTCTAGTTTGCTTATAAGCCGATCATAATTATCCGGAAGCTTTCCCTGCTCAGCAAGACTTATCATCACTTCAGGCTCTGCAATAAACTCTCCTAGCTGCTTCTGGCTTATTTTTTTCATCCTCCTGCCTTGCTGAATATGCCAGTGAAAATTTTCAACTAAATCAGGATACTCTCTCTTTTTAAGGCTCTCTCTCAAAACCTTCTCAATTTGTTTATCCTCTCCATCCTCATTAATCTTGACAGGCTTACTAAGTGAGACCTTTTTCAAAGCCTCATCATATGCATGAACATCAATATGCTTCTTCTCCACATGAACCTCATTTCTAAATCCTGGGGCGCTTGCAAGCCTCTCCTTAACCCCTTGAAACCTCTGTGCAGCCCTTAACTGTTCAGGAGTAGGCTTTTGTATAAGAGGTAACCCGCTCTTCCTTGCACAATCTCTACAGATTCTTATAACCTCTTGATTATCAATAGCCTCAATAAGCTCAGATTCAAACCCACAATTAAAACACACTCCTCTATTAACCTCTTCCATAAAAAACAGACAAAATTGGTATTTTTATTCTTTTGTATTCTCTAATATGTGAATAAAAAGATTTAAGAAAGGTATTTTCCAAGAGAATCTTCAGATTCTAAATCATAAATTATGTGCTTTTCGTTAATTATTACTGAGGGGTAAGAAGTAACATTATATTCTGATAAAATAAAATCGAGAGAACCAACATTAGAATTAACAGCAATAGGGATAAGAAGAACATTATCTCCTTGAGTTTCTTTTAAATCAGATAAAATTCGTGCCCAGGTAATCTGTTTTGCCTTAATGCTAACTTCCTGAGCATCATAAGTATAAAGATAAACTACAGAATTTATATTAGAGCATCTTTCTTTTATACTTATAGTATTAAGCCATAAGATTGTTCTTAAAAGATCATATTTTCTATGAACCTCTTTTATTGAGCTAGTAATCTTATTAGAATCATCAAACTGTTCTAATTGTCTAGCCTCATAATAAATCCTATCAGCAAAATCTATATTAGATTTTTTAAGATCTTCACATGAAATATCTGCTGAATTTATGAGAGTATTTTGAGTCATAATATCAATCAAGTAAGTTTCTGACTGATAAGCTAGAGAACTAGCTGCATCTGTCTTTAATCCTTCAAGATACATACCGAAAATGAAACCTAAAAAGAATATAAGCAAAGCTGATAAAAGTGCCTGCCAAAATACATGTTTTTTACTTTCTAACATTCTATCTCCATGAGTATTTCCCGGTTGTAAACTTATATAATGATGTAATTAAGATTACAGGATAAATAGTCATATAAATCAGACTATAAAAAATTATTGTGCTTAGCTTCTCATCTGTTCTTGTATTCTTATTCACAATCTTTAATGCAAAAAGAGTGAATGAAAGCCCTAAAATAAAAAGCAATACTCCAAAAAAGAATAATATAGAAGGATTTAGATTTATATCACTCATAGTAAGAATTGCAGTCTGGTACTTAGTGGAATAAAAAGTAGATAGATAATAAGTGAAAAACCTCAAAAAAACTCTGTAAATAAAAATTCCAAGTCCAATAATTCCAAGTAAAAGAGATAATGAAAAAAAAGGTAGGATAAAAAATCCTAGCATTCCCTTTCTAAAATAAAACTTCTTATACTTAAACATTGTCTGCATTCCTCCAATATTCCACCTAAGTCTCTGCTTAAACCACTTCTTCAGATTTTCTGGAGAAACAGTAGATACATAAGGAGTAAATGCCATCCTTACCTTATAATTTTCAAAAGAAAGTCTCCAAGTTA
>DYHK01000066.1 GCA_020724205.1 Candidatus Aenigmatarchaeum sp.
TCAGGTAACAGGCGAGACCCATGTATATAGTTGCTTAGCAATAAGAACACTATATAGACTGCCGTGGTAACATGGAGGAAGGTATGGGCTACGTTAGGTGAGTACTGCCCGAATCCCCTGGGCTACACGCGCGCGTCAATGCTGCATTCAATGAGATGCAACTCCGAAAGGAGGAGCTAATCTTTTAATATCCAGCTTAGTTTAGATTGAGGCTTGAAACCCAGCCTCATGACACCGGAATCTGTAGTAATTGTTCTTTATCAGAGAACAGTGAATATGCCCCTGCCCCTTGCACACACTGCCCGTCAAACCAACCGAGTTTTGCCTCGTTGAGGCTCATTTGGGACAAAACTTTGTAAGACAAGGTAGGTTAAGTCGTCACAAGGTAACTGTAGGGGAACCTGCAGTTGGATCACCTCCTAAAAAATATAAATTAGAAATCATGATGACTCAAGTAATCTCGTCACCTACACAGACATTTTAACCGATTATATTTTTCTGAAAATAATTTTAATTAAAATTATTAGTTTATGAAGTTTATTAAAAAAAATTATGTTAATGTAACTAAAATCCATAAGTTATATGTTAGCTTAAATTAATTATATATTAAAGATAAGATAAATTCTATAAATGTTAAAATTTTCTCTTATGAAAATTTGTTATTGAATTGTTAACTTACTTCGTCTCTAATAATCTTTAAAAACTCTCAAAAGATCTTATTTTGTAGATCTGGTTCCGGGAATAGTAAAAACCCGGAGGAGGTTTTTACGGGCCTGTAGTCTAATGGTAGAATGGTTCGTTTGCAACGAACGGGTCTGGGTTCGATTCCCGGCAGGTCCATTTGTAAGAAGAACCCTGGTTCTTTTTACGACATCTCCTTTTAATATTATTCTGGTGAAATTATGAAACCTAATACTTCTTGCCAGTATTCCACAAAACATTAAATATAATATCTAAAGACTTAAAAAAAACTTCATTTTCAATCACTACTCCGCTTGGCTCGTCTCTATAATCAAGAAAAGCTATTTTTCCATTGTATAAAACTATATGGCTATCTACTCCATATAAATTCTTAATTAATTTTACCTCTCTGAATTTTTTCTTATCAGTATTTATAGACTTCTGAAAATCTGTTTGTATACTTGATTTTAATATTTTTATTGGAATTTTCTTCTCAGCTCTTTTAATTGAAAAATTTTCAATAAAATATTCCTTAAGAAGTTTTTCAGGAATGTCTTGTTGAATTGTTTTAATTCCTGTCTTTGATTTAAGAAAATCCTCATAAATCAATTTTATTCCTTTTATACCATTAAACTGCCTTGTTGAAGTTTTATCTAAACTAATATTTCTTAAATTCTTTAATTCTGTAAGAATATTCTTTATAATAACTTCTTTATCTTTTAAAATAACAATAAATGATTCTGGATCTTGAGCAATAAAATATTTCTTATCATTTTTTATTATTTCCGAAATAAAGCCTTTATTTTCAAGTTTTGAAACGATATCATAAACTGTTTGTCTTAATATTCCCGTTCCGGAAGATATTCCATTGGCAGAATTAGTTCCATTTTGGAGAAGAAATAAATATACAGAGATCTCTTTATCATCAAGCCCGTATTCTAAAAGAGTTGTTTTTATATCCATCTTTTCTATAGGAAAAATGAGTTTTTAATTCTTTCTTTTGAAGTAAATAAGTTGCGACAAATATTCTTATACTCCTTATTCTAAGTCATTTTGTAGTAAAAAACTACACAATAAATAAAACAAAATGAAAAACACAAATTCAAATGAATGTAAGGAGGTAAATGGAAAAATGACAAATATAATGCAAACTGTAGTTGAGAAATTGAAAGCTAAGTATGGAGATTTTGAAGAAGTTTATCAAGACCATAAAAAGATTTATGGAGAAATTCCTTTAAGTCTTCAATCTGAGGCATATAGATATGGAAATAAATCTTTTGATGCTCTTAAAAGTATTGAGGAAAAACATTTTTGGAAAGGGTATAGTACTCACTATCTTAATTGTAAAAAGGTAGAGCCAACATCAGAAATGTTGTTACATCCATCAAATCCACACTCATTTGTTCCTGGATACCACCATGATGTATGGATAGAAAGAGATAAAGAAGGCTTTGAAAAATACAAAAAATATCTTGAGTTGAGAATAAAATTGGATATAAGGCACTCAAGATATGAAAACCTTATGTCTTTCTCTGATGAAGGATTTAGGACAATAGAAAATGCATCTAGACTTAATGGAACACGTCAAGGACTAGATTATACGGCTAATTACCCTTATGATGTCTCAAGAGCTATTCAGCGAAGAAAATTTAGTGACCAGTATGGACTTGAGTCAAGTGAAAAATTTTCTAGAAGGCTTGAAATGGGAAGGCAGAAATTCCCTGAAGGCTTTTGGGATAGTTATGGAGATGCAATGTAATTTTATTTTTTCTTATTTTATTTTATTTCCTCCTCGTAAAAATCCTCACAAAAGATTTATAAAGCCCTCTTTTCTCAAGTTAACATATTCACAAATGGTAATCAGAAACTCATCATACTTAACTTCACTAATTAGTAGAGGTTATGCTGAATTCTGATTATTTCTTGTAAATATATCGTCGGAAACGATGATCAAATAAATTATGAAGTGCACTAACTTGCGTTAGTGGATGGAGTTGAAATTGAATTCATATTCAATTAATGAGACGAGTGAAGCGATATTCCCACTATAAACTTTATTAAAAGTTTAAGTGATTTAAAAAAGAAAAGTGGATCCTATAAGTTGTTAGACAGATAGCTTGGTTTGAGTCGTGATGAAGGACGTGGCAAGCTGCGAAAAGTCTAGGCGAGCTGCATGCGAGCATTGAACCTAGAATCTCCGAATGTGAGGATACATTATCGTAAGATAATTCCGAGAGGAAAGCACACGCCGTGAATTGAAACATCTTAGTAGCGGCAGGAAGAGAAAATAAATTAATCATTCCCCTAGTAACAGCGAGTGAAAAGGGAACAGGGCAAACTGAATCTCCCATTGAAAAGTGGGTAGAGATGTGGTGAAGATGTAGTCCGTATCTATTTTATTGAAGTGTTCTGGAAAGAACTACCATAGAGAGTGATAGTCTCGTAAATAAATTAGACAGATGATTCTTCGAAAGAGTAGCATCTCCCGAATTGGAGGTGTGAATATGGCAGGATTAACTGCTAACCCTAAATATAGACTCAAGTCCGATAGCGCACTAGTACCGCGAGGGAAAGCTGAAAAGTACTCTTAGTCGAGAGTTAAAAGACTTGAAATCTAACAACTACAGCTTGTTACGGAGTGTTTACACTTTTGTGTAAGCGTTTGTAACGTACGTTTAGAAAAATGGGCCAGGGAGTTAATTTTTGTGGCAAGGTTAAAAATTGAAGCCAAAGCGAAAGCGAGTCTGAAAGGGCGTGAGTCACAAGGATTTGACCCGAA
>DYHK01000067.1:0-2450 GCA_020724205.1 Candidatus Aenigmatarchaeum sp.
GTCTGCTTTCCTATTTCAGGAAAGGTAAAATTTCCCATACACCTAAACCTATCTGATTTTTTCAACTTCCCATCACTTAATATTACAGGAGACTCAGTAAACTCCTGAAAGATACTCTGTATAGAATAAGGAACAACAAATTTTTTTATATTTGAATCCCAGGCAAAACCCAAAGTAATATTTTCAATCTTATCAAAATACCTCATCCCATACCCTACTAAAACATTAGCAATTCCAGGTGTTGCCCCACACCCACTTATAGCAATTAGCTTCTTTTTCTTAAACTCCTCATGAAGCTTAAACTGCTTTATAGTCATATACTGCAGCCCACCAAGATCAGTACAATGTGTATTTGTTTTCAAACACGCCCTCATAATATCTAAATTAAAGCTTAACTCTGCACAATTAACAACAACCTCTGCTCCAGAAAGCTTAATTGCCCTAACAATCTCATCAAAATTCCTTAAATCAGCTCTATGAAATCCAACATTTTTCCTTTTCAATAATTCCTTAACTCTATCCTTATCACGGCCAACAACTAACACACTATATCCACTCTCTAAAAGATCTCGTGAACAAATTCTTCCCTCTTTTCCAGTTCCTCCAAACACAATAAAATCATATTTCATATTATCACACTCTTAAAACAATAAAAGAAATCAGTATTTTAAATGTTATTAAAAATAATAAATGCTCCCGCCGGGATTTGAACCCGGGTCTAGGCCGTTCTCCACAACCTCAAGAAATATGAGGCTATTTTAAATAAAATGCCTGTTCAAAGATGAACTGAAGTTATTATCTCAACGATGTAAACTTCGGCTATTCGAGAGGGCCTAATGCTTGACCACTACACCACAGGAGCTATGTTATAATTATTAAAATTTCTGGCTTAAAAATCTTTGCTAAGCTAATCACTTAAAAAAACTTCTATAATTTCTAATGCAACCTCTACTGCTTCATCAGCTGCATCTTGTTCTCCTTGACTCCAATATCCTTCTACCTCGGTTTTAATTCCATTTTTAACTAAATACTCTTGGAATTCAGGGGTTCCTGCATCAATTCCATTAATATTCTGATTTAAGAGAAACCAATAACTTTCATCTTTTTCATTCCAAGATAAAGTAGTATCTTCTTTCTCAGGAGACCTATTTGTAACAAGATCTGTAAATTTATCTTTAGCATCTCTAGATAAAGCTAAGTACTCCAAAACCTGTCTCTGCTCATCTACACTTAATTTTCCATCTAAACAAGCATCATCAAAAGTACAATAAGCTTTATTCAAATTTAACCTATGATCTTGTTCATATTGAGAACGTCTTGCATATAATTCGTCTAAACCATTAAAACTTGATTGAACTTCACATCCAGAATTAAATAAAAGTAAAGCAGAGCTAGCCATACCTAAAATTCTCTTCTTTATTTCAGATTTATACTCCATAAAATACTAGAAAACTTCCTATTTTTAAACATTTGTAAAAATAAAAATAGCCCCGCCAGGATTGATTTGGCGTAGCTACGACGAATCAGAGTGAACAAAGTGAACTCTCGTTCGAATCCAATAGCCCCGCCAGGATTCGAACCTGGGTCTAGAGATCCAGAGTCTCTAATGCTTGACCAGCTACACCACGGGGCTATATTCTAAGAGAGGAAAAATAACCTATATAAACATTTTTAAAGATTAACAGATTTCTATAAAATAATAAAGAGGAAACATGATAAGCATAATTTTAGTATTGGTTGGATTAGTAGGGCTCTTTTTCATTATGAAATCAAAAGAGTTAAAGCATAAGGGAACATGGATCTTAATCTTCCTTATAGTTCTAATTCTCTACGCAGGATATATTTCTGTAATAGCTGGAAAAAATATAGATATTAATAGCACAGAAGGGGTTGAAACAGTAATAAAATTATATACAGGATGGTTGGTTCACGGTTTCGATAATGTTAAGACACTAAGCGGGCAGGCAGTTAAAATGGACTGGAAAGGAAACTCTTCAATAGCTCAAAAAAGTCTTGCTGAAAAAGCTAATCAGAAAAAATGAAACTCACGCTAATATTTGTTATCTTCATACTTGCAAATGCTTTTTTTATAATTTCAAATGAAAATCTTGCCTTAAAAAATCCATCTAATATTGCAAAATTTAGTATAGAATACAAAGACTGGATTGTAAAAATTGCAGGAAATTTCAAAGACGTAACAGGTTCTGTAATAAAACATAACTGGATTCCTGTAGATTATAATACTTCTTAATTTTATTTAAATAATCAATAAGGAAATTTAAACACTTTACTAAATTATTACCAACCTAATATCTAATTAATCTACCACTAATATATAACCTATGGATTTAAGCTACATTTACTCATAATAAATTCATAAAAACCTTTTTAACTTGATTTTCCCGAGTAACTTTAAGTCTCTGTAGCTCAGTCCTGGTTAGAGCGCCACA
>DYHK01000067.1:2460-3421 GCA_020724205.1 Candidatus Aenigmatarchaeum sp.
TCCCGAGTTCAATCCTCGGCAGAGGCTTATCTTTATAAACATCAATAAGATATAATAAAATGGCTAAAAAAAAGAAAGTAGAAAAAACAATAGAGCTTAGTATAAAAGGAATTAAAGAAATTTATGATCCTCTAATAAAAAAATACTCTCTGCCAAGCTACAAAGAGTTAAATGAAGAATTTGATATATCAAAAATAGATGTAAGTAATGAAACTATACTAAGCGATATAAGAAAGGCGATAATAAACAAGCTTTCTGCAGTTCTTAACTTTGTAGAGCTTCTGCTAAATCCAACAAACGGATCAATGTTCCACATGTATCTAGTAAAAAGCACAAATGGAGTTGAAAAAGAGATCCTAAACAGATTATTTGACAAGCTTGGAAGTCTAGAAATAGACTCTTTCAAATTAGATATTGACTATTCTGAAAAAGCAGAGGCTGAATTTATTTCAAATAGTTTTAAAGAGTGGGACTCAATGAAAGACGACTTAAACTCAATAATGTCAAGTCTGAAAAAGAACTGGCACGTAAACTCTTCTAGAAAAGAGAAATCTTATTTTGGATAATAGAATAAAAATTACGTATAAAAACTTATAAAGCATTTAATTATCCAAATTTATGCTATATGATGCAAATTTTCGTCTAGATGAAAGTGTACCAAAGTTCCTACCACTTGATTTTGAAATAGTTGAACTTATAAGAAGAAATGAAAAAGGAGATCTTAGCATTGTTACTCAATCTAAACGCAAACTTGTTCCTATAATCTTAAGGACTATAGAAGAAATAGAAGGATTTAATAGAACAATAATGGCTCTGCCTTTCGGAGGAGATTGTGTTTATTGTTTCACCGATCCAAAAAATCCAAAATGTAATTCTGGAGGGTTTATATTTGAAAATGGAGTAATGTATTTTGCAAAAAAACTACTTAATTTAGAACAGGATAGAGATAGTTACAGACAGA
>DYHK01000068.1 GCA_020724205.1 Candidatus Aenigmatarchaeum sp.
TTATCTTATCAGCTAATTTCTGTATAGGTACCTTAGTTCCCTGAGCATCCTCAACAAGCTCAATAATATGTGCTAAGAAGGTATCCTTCCCAACTTTTGTAGCCTTAATATATAAAATACCGTCCTGATTTATTGTAGCTCCAATAACACTACTTTTTACAGTCTTATCAGCAGGCACAGACTCTCCAGTAACCATTGACTCATCAACAGCACTAGCTCCCTTTATAACAATTCCATCTGTAGGAATTTTTTCTCCAGGTCTTACAACTAAAACATCTCCAACAACAACTTCAGAAATAGGAATACTAACCTCTTTATCGTTTCTTAAAACTCTTGCTTCCTTTGCTCCAAGCTCAAGAAGCTTCTTAATTTCTTTACCAGCTCTTCCTCTTGCAATTACCTCTACATACTTTCCAGTTATAAAAAAAGCCATAATCATAGCACTCACACCAGAATAATCCTGCATAATTCCAAAGATAGCTCCAAATCCTGTAAGGTAGGCAACAACAGTTCCTAATGAAATCAGAGAATCCATATTAAAATAAAAAGTAAACATTCCTCTCAAACCAGCTCTTATTGTATCAAATCCAAAAATAAAAACAACAGGGAAGGCAAATATAAGTAAGACAGCTATCATTCCCATCTCTCCTGCAAACTCTAAAATATTATACTCAAAAAATCTCTCAAGAAGCATTACAATTGCAATAGGTATAGTAAATATCCACGCACCAATAAGCTTTCTTTTCCAGCTTCTTATCTCAGAATCTTCAATACTCTCGTTATGATTATGTTCTGAGTGTTTTTTACTATGATTATGGTGGTTTTTATGTTCCATTTTATCTTTCTATTCTACAGAAACAGCTTTATATCCTGCCCTCCATACAGCTTTTTTTAATTCATCATCCTTAACATTTTCTCCACACTCAACAATTCCCTTTCTTGTCATTAAACTTACACTAACTTCTTTTACTCCAGGAACCTTCTTCAAACTCTTCTCTATGTTGCTCGCACAACTTGCACAATGCATTCCTTCAATTAGTATTTTCTTTTTCATTTTAAAATATAATGATAAATTATCTTCTTCTCTTGCTTCCAGAGCTTATCTGCTTAGCAAGCCAGATTATTAAGAGCACTAAAGCTATTAATATTAAGGCCATGAAAACCCATCCAAATGCCATGTATCCATATCCGTAAGATCCTGTCATCATTCCTCCACAAAATCCAGCAGGATAATTATACTGTTGCGCACTCACAAGGTTTAAAGCAAATAACCCCACAAGAAATCCAAATAACTTATTCATGTTTATGCCCTCCTTTCATGTTATTATCATGTAATATATGTACGCAATATTGAGACATATGGTCATCAATAAGATTCATTAAAGGTCCTATAGTCTCTTTATTCAACTTATAATAAACAAATTTTCCATCTCTCTCAGAGATAACAAAACCACACTTTCTTAATCTAGATAAATCATGACTTACATGTGTCTGATCCATTCCAATCTCACTAATAATCTCAGAAACATTCTTCTTTCCATCTCTTAAAAGATTAATTATCCTAAGTCTAGACTCAGAAACCATTGTTCCAAAAAATATCTTATAAGCTCCATAAACCTCACTCTCGCTTATTCCATGATGCTTATGCTTTTCAGCCATGTTTGATATGGTCTTTCCTTTCATATGTCTATCACAAACATATGACTATTTAAACTTTATGAAATTTAACTATTTTTAAAACTGCTTCTCTAAACCAAAATCTTTAAATACTTAATATGCATACGGAGTGTATACTAAATACACACATTAAAATGACAGGTAAAACAATTTCAGCAAGAATGGAACTTGATGATTATACAAACAGAGTTCTGGGAGTAATTAAAATAAAATTTGGTCTGAAGGATAAATCAGAAGCACTAAATAAATTTATTGAACTATATGGTGACGAGGTTATTGAAAAAGAAGCAACTGAAGAATACACAAAGAAGTTAATCGAACTAACAAAAAAGCACTATCAGAAATATTCTACAAAAAAGATGACTTTACAGGAATTAGACGCCCTTTGTGAGGTATAATAATGTTTGATTTTAATCTTACTGATGAGCTTCAGCTCATTATAAGAAAGCTTGTTAAAAAAGATAAAAAGAAGGTAGAGATAATAAACAAAAAAATAAAAGAGATAATTGCCTGCAATAAAGATTCAATAAACCATTATAAAAATCTAAGACACAATTTAAGCGATTATAAGAGAGTTCATATAGATAAGAATTTTGTCTTGGCTTTCAAGGTAGACTTACAAAACAACTTCATTCTTTTTGTTGACTTTGATCACCATGATAAGATCTATGGTAAGTTAATTAGAAAATAAAAATACGCCCAGACCAAGAATCGAACTTGGAAGTCCCCGAAGAGACGCGGATTAGCAATCCGCTGCAGTACCATTGTGCCATCTGGGCATACCCAAATATCTTCTATGAGGAAGATTGCATAAATAAACCTTAGTTTATTTCTGTGCCATCTGGGCATAGGAAGATGAAAAATCAAAGACTTATAAGTTTATTGTTTCAAGGAAAATTAGATAAACTTCGTTATATATAATAGGGTATATAATTGCTTTTTAATCAAATTAGCTAATTAGTATTAGGTAAAATGAAGACTAAAGTAAAACAAAAAGCTAGTGTATTTGATAGTTCTAGAGATATATTAGTCTACAATGTTTATGGATCTAATTTAATATTTAATACTAATAGCAATCATTGGGGAGAAATTAAGATACATAAGGGTAAACTAATTAGAAGATCTTTCCCACAAGGATATCTAGAAATAGAGTTAAGCAAGGAATTTTCAGAGAAGCATAGATTTCAAAAAGGAAGAAGATTGTTAAATTTAAAAACAGGTGCTTGGATGTATCATACTTTTCAGTCAGTGTCAACAGAAGAAGCACAAGAGCTTGAAGAATTATTAGAAGAAGGATTTTCAAAAGCATATCATAATTCTAAAGAATCTTTAAAAATCCATTTAGAAAAGGAAGATAAAACATATAATGACTGTTTAAGAATAGCATTTCCTTATAAAAATAATTAAAATATTAACCGATGGATTTGATCCACTTTGAAATTAGTATAATTTTAACAGGTTCAAATAAGTATAGCAGAGGCGGGATTTGATCCACTTTGAAATTACTCTAATTTTAACAGGTTCAAATCAAAATAGCAGAGGCGGGATTTGAACCACGCGACCTCGGGGTTATGGGCCCCGCGAGCACTCCAGGCTGCTCCACTCTGCTGAATTTACCAATCTCTCTTCTCTTTTAAATGCTTCGAAAAAACTTTCTATAAAAATGGATCGTATTTAGATAATTTTATAATGAGTCTTATTTTGTTTGTTAAATGGATA
>DYHK01000069.1 GCA_020724205.1 Candidatus Aenigmatarchaeum sp.
AGCTCTATCATAGCCCATTGCTTGGTGTTGTATTTTACTTGGCATATCCATTTTAGTTTCTCTCTTGCTTTTTTACGTCTGATTTATATTTACTAGAAATGTAATAATATAAATCCAATTTATTTCTTTCTATCCTCTTTTTTTAAGCCTCTCAGGTTTAAAAACTTTATGATGCTAAGCTTCGACAGTCTGTCTCTCAGGCACTCTAAAAGTCCCCTTAATTTCTAGAGGGCTTCCCATTTCTAAAAACTCAGAATAAGGAAATTCAACCCTAACCCTTCTATCCTCAACAGGAAGATTAAGCCTGCTAAATGCTCCAATTTCTAATTCACTTAACTCATTAGTCTCATAAATAACTCTAACAAGAGTATTTTTTACAATTAAACTTCCCTTTCTCTCTGTGAAATTTCCTCTCTGATCGTGAGAAGCTAATATTTCTTTAATTGTCTTTGGAGCATATACTGTAGAAGTAGAATTATGTAACGGAGGAGTATAACACTCGTATTCTAATCCTCTTATATAAAATGTTACATTTACTTCTTCAATTGAATTTACCATTTAACTCAAGATTAATTGATATTTATAAAATTATTTACACTTTATTTTTTCTTTCCCAAACCACTAATCGTCCCACTTACTCTCTTAACTTTTATATCTTTTTTTGTAGAGAACATAACAAAACTTCCCCTAACCTGATCAATCATCTCTCTATTAACTGCAAGAATCTTATCAGAAATAAAAACAGGATTTGCTTTAGCATAACCAAGCACACCAATATAATCAAATATAGCTTCCTCTACATCTTCTCTCTTGAACTTTCCCTCAAGAAGCAGATACCTCTTATTCTCCTTCATGCTCGGTTTTAGCGACTTTAATTTCATAAATAAATTAAGAGTTTTTAATAAATAAATGTTGCTGTAACTGGTTTCTTAATTTCATATCCAGACAACTCTTCTAAAAGAGCAGTTATGTTTTCTAAATCTCTTTGTTGTTGAGGTTGAGCATCTTCTGTATCTTCAATCTTAAACTGAAAATGAGCCATTTCAATCTTAACAAACTCCTTTAACACCCTTTCCACCTGAGAAGCCACAACTCCTTCAGCTTTCATCCAATTTTCCTCAGCTCTAGAAAGTGTATTATTCAAATGAAGAAAATAAGCAGCTTCTTCAACCCTCTTATGCCAATAATTATTTTTATCTCTCGATAAGAGACCTTTTAAGCCCTCAACAATCTCATAATCATAATAAGTTACAGGCTGATTCAGGAACATAACGGTTGCTGATCTCATAATATGATTAATTAATACTGTTATTTAAGTTTTTTTATCCATACAAGAATTTCAACTCTTCCCAAAGACTGCCAATTTGATCATGATACTTTTTATCTTCATAATGCAACTTTCCCTTAAAAGATTCCTCTTTTAAATTTTCAAGTCTTTTTTGGACTTCTGAAGGAGATATAAAAGAGATATGAGAGAATATCTGTCTTGCAGTTTCTTTCTCCGCTTCAAACCAGTTAGATTCTGCAGAACTTATTAGTTCAGTTTTTTTATATATTGAATATAAAGAGTAAGCCAAATCTCTAACTCTTTCATGAAGAGGGTTATCTTTATATTTTGATAAGAGGCTCTGAAGTCCTCTTAAAACCTGTTCTTGAGAATACTGCACTTGCTGATTTTCTAATGTAGATACATCATTACTCATACTAACAAGCACAATTTTATTTATTTAAATATGATTATACAAAATTATATAAGTGATAACTAACTAAAACTAAAATGCCCAATAACAAGCCAATAATAGCTACAACACTCTCTGGACTTTTTATGACGCCAGATGCCTGGAAAAACGCTCATGTTTTATGGTTTGAGGAAGCAGCAGCTCTGCTTAATGATCCATCTGTAAGAGAACTTGCAAATGAAGAAAATTATTTTGAGTATGTAGACAATATAATGCAAAGGTTATATCCAGAAATGTCTGAAGAAGAGAGAACCAGAGTAGCAAGAAAAGAATATTTTACAAATGTTGTTAAATACATTCAAATTAATCTTGATGAGTGTGTAAGAAACGATGTTGTAGAATATTTTATGTCAATAAAAGACAGATTTAGAATATGTCTTATAACAACAAATACTCGAGAGGCTCTCACAGAAATACTCTCAACAGCTGAATTAAACGACTTATTTGATATAATAGAATACTCAGAACCAGAAGAGAAAGACAACAAAGATCTGGTTTTTAAGAGATTTATAGAGTTAAACGGTAAACCAATTATCTATATTGGCGGAGACAGAAAAGCAAGCTATGACTTCTGCAAGACCCATAATATAAAATGTGTTTTTGCAAATATAGGCGAGGAAAAAGAAGATGATATTCCTGACATTGAAAATGTTAATTCTCTTGATGATTTAAAAGATATTATTGAAAATCTTTCTTAAGTATAATAATATTTTTATACCCTAAACCTATTATAAAAGAATGAAAAAAGTAACAGACCATAATAGAGATTTAACTATTCCATCTTCATCACAATTAACTTTTGACTATGTGAATAGTTCATATATTGATGCTAGAGAAAAAGGCACAGATAGTAATTATGATCCCCTTAATGGAGACACTAATAACACTTGCTATGATGCATCTAGAAGGCTTGAAGCTTCTAATAAAAACTTCAGAAATTGTAATATTGTTTTCAATTTGTAATATTGTTTTCTAATCTTTAATAAAATTAATATTAAATAACATTAAAATCCAGAAGTTATATGATAGATGTTAGATTATTAACTGATGATGGAGCTATGTAACTTATATAAGTTTGGTAGAGTTATACCTCTTACCTTACATATACAATCTAATTTTACCTCTCAAAAGCTATTTAAATAAGAATTATATTTTATTAATATGTTTAAAATTCATACAATAGGAGGTTATAATGAAGTTGGAAAAAATATGACTGCTGTAGAATTTCCAGAAGATATATTTATTTTTGACGCAGGAATTTATCTGCCAGCAGTTATTGACCTTCAGGAAGCTACTAGACAGCCAACTTATCAGATGATTCGTGATTCAGGTGCCCTTCCAGATGATAAATATCTTGAAAAATCAGCGCATAAGATACGAGCCATAATTATAACTCATGCTCACCTAGATCATGTTGGAGCTGTTCCATACATAGCTATGAAGTATCCAAATGCACACATTATTGGAACTCCGTATACTATAGAAGTTCTAAAGGCTCTTGTCAAGGATATGCCTATTCAGCTAAAAAATAAATTAGTTGTTATTCAGCCAGATGGTTCTTATAACATAAAGGGAAGAAATGATTCTTATAAAGTTGAACTAATAAACATTACTCACTCAACGATTCAATCTTCTTTTGCAGCTC
>DYHK01000070.1 GCA_020724205.1 Candidatus Aenigmatarchaeum sp.
CAAAAACTTCTCTATATATATTTTTTTCTTTTCGCTTAATATTTTCTCCAAACTTAGCTTTCGTAAATGTAGCTGTAGAAGCATAGTATTCCAAGATTTCAAGATCTTGTTTTTTCCCACTAGCCATTAATTTATTTATCTTGGGAGCTCCAACTAAATCAATATCTGCCTCTAACCAAACTCTACTTGGAGTAGCTGTTTTTGAACGAGATCTTTCGTCTAGATTTACTTCGATATAATAATTCTCTTCAAATGGGATTTTTTTTTCTAGTATTTTATTCACTGTCTCCTTTACGTGTGAAACTCTCTTAAAAAACAATTCTTCATCTGAAAATTTTTCCCACATACCCTTCCAGAAATCAGCACCTTTTGGTTTGTAGTTTACCCTTTCTGCCCTTTTCGCCGGCACTAGTATATTAATATTCATAGTTATTACAAATTATCTCTTAATGTAGTATAAGGAATATCCGATATTGATGATATCTCAGATAAAGTCATACCATGTTGCCTAAGTATTTTGCATAGTGAATAGTACTTTTTTTTAGGTATTTTATTTTGGCTGTTCGCATAGTTCGACATTAATAATATGACTTGAATAGCATCAACAGATCTAATTGTTGACTTGCCAGAAAGAACAACTCTCTTTTTAATGTCGACGCAAATATCTTTTATTGCGGATCCATTTAAACCCTCTGAAAGCTTACTAATAAGTGATAAATCGATATCGCTTTTAAAACCTTCAAGGTAGTGTTTAAAAAGCAGTTTTCTAAGTTCTTCTGATGGATTGTCAAATTGAACCTTTATGGTAAAACGCCTCCATATTGCTTTATCTAGAATAGATTCATGGTTTGTTGCTCCAATTAATATCGAATTATTAGGAAAATTATCAATATTTTGTAGTAAAACAGTAACAACTCTTTTTAGTTCTCCGAGTTCTCTTTCATCGTCTCTGTTTTTTGCTATTGTATCGATTTCATCAAGTAAGATAACCACATTTTCTTTCTCTGCTATATGAAATATTTCTCTTATGTTCTTCCCAGTTTTACCTAGATATGATGAAATAACTTCATCTAGCCTTACTAAAATTAAGGGCATATTAAGCTTATAAGCAAGTGCATAGGCCAGCATAGTCTTGCCAGTACCTGGAGGCCCGTATAAAAGTAGCTTGTTAGTGGGATATATGTTGTGCCTAGCTAGCATTTCGTATTTTTCCCATTCAGATAACAACCTACTAATTGTTTCTTGTGCGAACTTGTTCAGTACTACTGATTCTAAAGGAATATTTGAAATGACTCTTTGATATAAAGGAGATAATTCTGTCTGAAAACTATTAGCAAAACTATTAGTTTGAGCAATATACTTCTGTTTATTTGGGAGCAGTTTAAGTAATTCCTTTAATCTTTTTACCTTATGATGGTTACCTCGTTTTTTACTTTCTACAATCTCTTTATCCAGAACATCAATTAATGGTATATTGTTCCCTTCTATATATGATCTTATTGCTGCTTCTACGATTTTAATATTTGCCATATTTTCGTAATTTTACAAAATGCTTCTACAATAGGTTGTATTAAGGATATATTGCGATTTTTTATATTCACAAACTATCCGTAAAACTATTGTACACTATTAATTATGAAGGTTTTGTTATAAATATATATGTAGGAATTAACTCATTACATAAAGATATTATAAATTATGACCAACTTAAAGCACAAAAAGATCCTGCAGAAAATGATGGAAAATGGTGGAATTTCAGTATCACAAGCTATGCGAGACGTAGGGTATAGCAAAGCGTATGCAAAGAATCCACAAAAAGTAATGAAGACACGATCTTTCCAAGCATTGGTAGAAAAAGCTTTTCCGGTAAATATAATACTACGTCTTCATAAGGAGCTCCTAGAAAAGAAAACTATTCAACATATCGATTTCCCTGATTCTCTGAATGATTCTAGAATTAAGTCTATACTTAAAAAATGTAACAGCTATGAGCTATGTGAAATCGTCCAAATTAAGAGCCAGAATATAAAAAGGGCATACTACTTAGAAAGAGATACAAAGACAGCTATTTGGGCAATTCACACCTATCACAAGCTTAAAGGGAATTACTTTCAGCAAAAGATAGAAAAAACATCACCACTAGCCGATACATCTCTAGAAGAACTAAGAGCTATGACAGAAGAAATAAATAAAATTGAAACAAGGTATCTTCAATACAGAGCTTCCGTAAAGAGTAGGAAAATAAACTAATTTACCGGAACAAAATAATGATGGCGATTATTAAGACCGTAATAAAAGACAAAGCTATAAATAAACCCTGTAGGATTAAAAAAAGATTTCCAGAGCTATCCTTTGTCTTTCCTAACTTTTTCTCTTCATCTTGAAGCTCTTTAATATCGTCAACACTTTTTGACCATATTCCCGTTCTTTTGCTCTCGTCTTTGAGAAGATATACGTAATATTTTATATTGATCACAATCTGAATAACGCCAAAAATTATTGAAAGAAGTAAAAAAAACCATGTAAAGAGTAGAATTATTCTGATCTCTGTTGTGATTAAATCTTTTCGTAGGATAGCAAATGAGGCGGTAATCGGAAAAATTATGGTCGCAAAATATAGTAACTGTCTTGTTAGTTCAAGCTCTTGTTCATTCGCGAGAGTATTCCAATGTAAGGCAGCATTATGATGCACATCTTTATTCCTTTGTCTGATTATTTCATCATCTTTATTCATCTTCTCAACTTGAATCAACTTCGTGTGAAGGAGCTTCTACGTTATATCCATTTTCAATGTAATCATTACCTTGTTTATCTATACTGGTTTGATTTGAACTTTCATCTGACATAATGCACTATTATATCAATAATTAAAACAGATACTATAATATTGAGCGTATTCCACTAATCATCTGATTTACATGTGTTACTACCTTCTCAGAAAACCTATCTAAATCAGATAGATCCTTCTGAACGACTCTCGTGACACCTCTCTCTTTTGCTGCTTCGTTATACTCCTCTACCGTAGAGATAGCAATTACTTTCTCTGATCCAAATCTTTCAATATCTAATATGTGAAAAGAGCCTTCCAATTTGCAGTCTCTATCCAGAATAATAATGTCAAATTCTGCATTTGGATTATTGTTCACAAAATTTGAGACCTGTTCATGATTGGTAAGTATCATAAGAGAGAAAGAGTAGGGCTGGTCATGTTCCAAGACGAGAAGCTTATCCAGAAGCCGAGAGAGCACTTTCAGATTATCTTCTAGAATAAGTATATTCTTGTTTAGAATCATAGTTTAGTTATTCTATCATGAGTGATGTTCCAGATCACTTTCAAG